>JALXFN010000090.1 GCA_027068975.1 Campylobacteraceae bacterium
TAAAAGTATAATACCTTGAAGGATACTCTCCATTAAGTAAAATTTCATTTGAGTAAAAGGTAAAAAGAGAAGGAGTATCTTCTGTGGCTCCTACAGGGATAGGTGTTGCTTCTGTAATGTTGATTTTTTTCTCTATCTTTTTTAAGAGTTGACGGCTTTCGTCATCTTTTATTTGGAACTCATCTACAAGTATATCATAGGCATTTTTTTTACTTTTATCATAACGTTGTACCCTCTGGGTTAAAAAGAGTGAATTATCAAGTTCTGCATTTCCTCTTTTCATAAGGTATGTTGCCATATCGCTGTTTTGTTCTTGCAGTTGTAAAGCACCCATTACCACTATTGAGACAATGATAACAGACATAATAACTTCTATAAGTGTAAAAGCTTTTTTTCTATTGTTCATATATTTATATTCCTCTATTTTTTAGTAAAACGAGCTACTATCTTTTAAATCATACTTACTCTTTATCCATAACTCTTTAGCTTCATCCATATCTTCTACTTTTTTAGCTTTACCAAAGTAGCTTGGAAGAAAGTAGATTCCTTGGTCATTTACTACAACCATCTGTGTGGTACTTCCATTGGGGTAGAGATGAAATCTAAAATTTATTTTTTCATCTTTAAATCGTCCAAGTTCCTCTTGTTGTACAAAGTGGTTATCATCATCTAGTGTGTGAATCTCTACATTTTTACCAAATTTTATACCACCATTATAAGCACTTATTTTTCCTTCTTGCATCACAGAGCATTCTGTACATTTTTTAATACAGAAAAGTTCAACATCACCTTGACCTTTAAAGGTTTTTTTGAATGTACTAGGAAGCGTAGAAGGGTTTAAGTCTTCTACTTTTTTTTGCTGTTTGATGGCAGAAGAGAAAACTAAAAACCCAACAAGTGAAACAATCATAACTACAACAATGAGTTCTAAAAGAGAAAATCCTGAACGGGTTGTAGTAGACATTCTATTTATTACATCCTGAGTACTTAATATCAGCGTATTCGTCAGTTCCACCTTCACGCTTGTCAGCACCATAAGAGATGATATCAAAACCATTACCAGTTTTAATATATACCATTTTTGAACCCCAAGAGTCTTTTGGAAGGTTTTCTAGGTAAGCAGCTGAAGAGTAATTTGTGTATTTATCTGGGTCTGGGTTGGACTGTAGTGCTTCAAATCCCTCTTCAGTTTCTGGGTACATTCCATTGTCAAGTTTAAACATTTTGAGTGCATTAGCAGCACCTTTCATATTGACACAAACCAAGTCTACTTTTGCTTTATCTCCTGCTCCTACAACTCTAGGAACTACTGCTGCTGCTAAAATTCCTAAGATTAAAATAACAACCAAAAGCTCAAGTAGTGAGAAAGCGTTTTTTGATGTTGTTAAAGATATTTTATTTTGTTCTTGGTTGACCTTATTAATTAAAAAGTTTTTTTTATTTTTAATTAAAGTTGTTGTTTTGTGGCTTTTTAGTCCAAATTCTTTAGTCATGTTTAAAATCCTTAGTTTAAGTTGGTTATAATAGTGCTGATTTTACTTGAATTGAGCTTTATTATGGATAAAACAAAACGTGGTATCGCACTTTTTATTACATTGATGGTGATTGCTTCTATTATGTCTATAATAGCTGTATCGTTTACCTATTTGGAAAAAGTGCAAAAAGATGCTGGAGCAACATCGGCTATTTTACAAGGGAATCTGTTACAAAAAAATACTGTAAATATTTTAAAACGTTTTTTCCCAGAAGGGAAGGATAACAGTGAAAAATTAAAACTAATATATACAATGCCTTTGATGTTGAGCGAAGCAAAAAGTGGGTTTGGATTAAATTTGAGTTGTAAGCCGTTAATGGTGGGTGTACCCATCTCTTGGTTGGACAATTCTCTTTTTCCTCAAACTCCTAAAAAGGCAGTTTTAGCGAAAAAAGTACTGACCTTAGTAATGGAACAGTATGATGTTCAAGAGCCTAATGAGCTTGAGAGACTTATCATGAAATCTGTTACAGGAAAAGTTTCACAAAATGAAGATAATGCTCCTAGAATAAAAAGTAAAAAAGGAGTTGTTTCAAAAAATCAGTTTGATAGGATTATTTCAGACTATCGTTTACAATTTGATGACCCAAAAGTATTTTTGATTCCTTGGGAGCGTTACTTTTCATTTACAAAAGTAGATAAAAAAACACAAATAGATGGAGCATACTTAACACCTGAGTTTATCTCAGTTGCTTTTGAGGTTCCTATAGAGATAGTAAAAGAGGGTTGGATGGTAGGAGAAAGCACTTTACAGAGTTTTTTAACAGAGAACTCTATAATGGAGCCTATAGATAAAAATATCTATTCCAATCAAGCACTCAATGCGATGCATTGTGAAGAGACCTATGCTTATAGAGATGGGCAATATAAAATAAATTTTGATTACATTGAAGGAAGGAGTGGCAATTTTGAATTTAACGGCAAAGCAGAGTAATAGAATATTAATCCATAAAAATATGGAACCTGTAAAATTAGAAAACTCTGTTGAGATTATACTGACACCTCAGTTTTATACTTTTTTACGTGAAGAGTTGGATATAAAGTTTGCGTATCAAGCAAAACAGATAGCGGCATCAATGTTTGATGACTATTTAGATGCATCTAAAGCATATCAATATCATGTTTACAAATGTGATAATTCATGGTGTTTTTTTGCGTATAATATAGAAGAGATAGACCAATTTTTAGAGAGTGTAGGGATAGAGAAACATCGCGTTTCAAAAATATACTTTGCACAACAGCTTGAAAGTGAATTATCTACTCCCTTGTTATTGAGTGGCAACCATGCTTTACAAAGTGTTGATGGTATAGTAACCATGGTACCTAAACGTCTTTTAGGAGATGAAGTAGCGTACTCTACGCTAGATATAGACAAGCCAAAGCTTAAAAATGGTGTTAGTATGGGGGATTCACTTGACTCTTTTGTTTCAGTAAAAGAGACCATTATTTTGGGTTCACTTCTCGTACTTTTAGGTACCTCATTTATAGTTGAAGGTCAGCGTATAAAATCATCTATAGCCAATGAAGATGCTAAGTTAACAATGCTTATTGATGATAATCCAAAATATGGAAGTAGTGCTTTAAGAACAAGTATCTTAGGTAAATATAAACCAATTGACACCATAGAACGTGCAAAAAGAGATGCAATAAAAGATATATCTACGCTTTTGTCATCAAAAAGTCAACTTAAATCATTGACAATTGATAAGAATATGGTTTCTGCAGATATCATGACACAAAATTCAAAGATTAGTAAGCAGGTTAAAGAGCATGGAAAAGCTAAAAAAATGAAAATATCAGGTTCAGGTCTTAATGTGAAAGTTGAGGTGAAACTATGAATTTAATGACACTTCAACGTTATAAAAACGAAATTATTTTACTCTTAGCACTGTTTTTTGTTATTGGGGCTTTTCTTTACAAGGTAAATGCCAGTTCATATGTAGAAGAAAATAAGGCACATATACAACAGCAGATAGCTGAGATAACAGCTATTAACAAGTATAAAAATCAATGGGATGGCAAAAGTATGCCAAACAAAGTTAAAGCTTTAAAAACAGTTGTGGATGCCTCTAAAGTAAAATCTTTTAGTAAAAAATCTAAAAAATTGGTAGCCTCTTATGTAAATCTTACAGCCAATGATTTAAATAAAATAAATAATAAATTGATAAATATGCCTGTTCAGATAATAAAACTTCAGGTTACTGAGCGTTCAAAAAATATATATTCTATGGAGTTCACATGCAAATGGTAAAACGAATAGTAGGTGGATTTTTGCTCTTTTTTATATTTATGTGGCTTCTTGCACCAAAGCAAGAACTCTATTATCTTTTGGAAAAGAAGTTAAAAGAGAACGATATTGTTCTTTCAAATGAGACGGTTACTGACACATGGGTTGGTCTGAATATAAAAAATGCAGATGTTTATGTTAAGGGTATTAAGATGGCAAATACAGCTAACTTACAACTCAATATTTTCTTTTTTTACAATACTTTAAACGTAGAAAATATAAAGATAGATGAGTCACTACAGGCTATGGCTCCTAAGTCCATAGATGAGTTAAACGTTAAATACTCTTTGCTTGATCCCTTAAATGTAACCATAGATGGTTTGGGCAGTTTCGGTACAGCATCAGGAACAGTAGCCCTAAAGGCGAAGCAAGTTCATATTGATTTTCCTGTGGCAAAAGATATACAAACAATTAAAAAGTTTTTGAAAAAAGATAAAACAGGAGGATGGTACTATGAAACAAGTTATTAATACTAAGTATTTTTCGACAGCCATATTCTTTTTATCTATTATAGTTTTAGTAAAACTTGTCTGGTTGGCAATTTCACTCTTTTTTCTGCCAAGTTCAGGTGAAGAGTATGCCCCAGAGGGAAAAGCAAAAGCTTTATACTATAGAGTAAAGTTAACCAATGCAGCTGCTTCTATTGCTCCTGTCAATACTACTAGAAAAAAAGCACCAGTTGTAACTTCTATGAAGGGTATTAAGCTTTTAGCACTCTATAATGCTTCTGATGCACTGGTTGTTACTGTAGCAAAAGGTTCTAAAACAACTGTACTTGGAAAAGGTGAAAAGATAGATGGGTTTACCCTTACCTCTGCTGGTCCAAACTTTGCAATGTTTACTAAAGAAGGAAAAGAGTTTAAACTCTCTTTGATTAATATTAAAAATTCAGGTAAGTCACGTTCGAGACCTAGAACTGTATCGTCAAATGATAAAAAAATAAATAATGCTATTGTAGAAGAGGGTGGCGTAAAGCATATAAAGAGAGACCTCCTAACCTCTTATACTAAAGATGTAGATAAAATTTGGAAAGATATAGGAATTAGTGAAAATAAAATCTCTGGTAAAATAAATGGATTTAAGATTAACTTTGTCAAAAGAGGCAGTGATTTTGAAAAATTAGGACTTCAACGAGGTGATATTCTCATGGGAATAAATGGCGAAGAGTTAAACTCTTATGGTGCTGCCATGAGCTTTTTTAAAGATATAAATAATATAGAAAATTTAACATTAACCGTTCAAAGAAATGGTGCAACAGAGGAGTTAGAATATGAAATTAAATAAATTAGCATTAGGTTTGATTTTGGCTTTGAGTGTACAGGCTCAGGCAGAAAAGGTAGATGTAAACTTTAGAGATTTAACCATTAGTGATTTTATTAAAATGGTTGGTAAAATTACAGGAAAAAATATTTTAGTAGATGGAGATATTAAAGGTAAAATAAATTTTGTCTCTAATACACCTATTGAAAAAAGTGAACTTATTCCTTTAGCCAATGCGATTTTAGGAACAAAAAAGATGACATTGGTTAACAAGGGTGACTATTATCAAGTAGTTAAGTCAACTATAGCTCCAGGTCAAGGACTTGATGTCTCTTCAAATGTTACCTCTGGTGATGGTACCATGAAAACAGTAGTTTTCCAACTTTCAAATGTAAACTCAGCTGTTATTCGTACAAAACTTAAACCACTTCTTAGTAAGAGTGCAAAATTGGTCTCTTTTAAGAAAAATAACCTTTTAGCCATTACCGATTACCCTCGTAACTTGAAGACGGCTAAAAAACTTATAGATAAGATAGAGAATAAACAGGCAAAGGTAAGTAAAGTGGTCTATTTACAAAATGCACGTGTTAAAGATGTCTATCCTAATATTCAAAGTATGTCAAAAGCCCTTTTCTCTCAAGATATCCAAAGTGAAAAAGTAGCTGTTATGCAAAATTCAAATGGGAATTCTATTATTTTAGTAGGAAAAAGTTCTAATATTAAAAGATTAGAAAGGTACATAAAACAGCTTGATTTACCTGGTGGAAGTGATAGTCAAAGAATGCATGTGATTCCTCTGATGAACTCTAATGTTGAAGAGATGGAGAAGATTTTAAGTAAAATTGTACCACAGTTAACGGGTAGAAGCTCTGCTCCATCTGGAGGAAGTATGCCTAGTAGAGCTGCTGCTCCTTCTCCAGGAGGACCAGCTATTGCTCCTGGCCCTTCATCTATTGGTAATGGAAAACCAGCACCTAAAGCCGTTATTGCTTCTGATGTAGAGAGAAACTCTTTGATAGTGTTGGCAAATGAAGACCAGTATCAGAATATTTTAGAGACTGTAAAACTGCTTGATGTTGAAAAGTCACAAGTCTTTATTCAAGCAAAAATTGTGGAAGTCAATACTAACTTGGCAGAAAACATAGGTATTAAATATGGATTTAATGGAGGAGCCATTACCTCAAATGGTCTCTTCTCTTTGGCTGGAAATGCTGGGGCTCCTGCTTTGGCCATTTCTCAGTCTCTTCTTGGGTTTCTTAGTAATGAAACTACGAGATTTGATAATAATGGTAATGCATATACCACTACTGATAGAGCATTTCAGTTTGACTCTGGAATAAGTAAAGTATTCTCTTTAGGTGCTCAACTTGACCTCTTAAAACAAAATGGAGCTGCACAAATTTTGTCTAAACCTTCTGTATTGTCAACCAACAACAAAGAGGCAAGTATTTATGTGGGGCGAACACAGTCTATTTTGACACAGTCTCAGCAGAGTACACAGGGTTCTTCAAATGTTTTAAACAACTACTCTCGTGAAGATATTGGTATTACCCTTAAAGTAAAACCAAGACTCTCTTCTAATAATAAAGTTTCACTTGAAATTGAAACCACTATTGAGGATATTGTCCCTGGTTCAGGTACAACAGCAGATAGACCAACCACAACCAAGCGTTCTGTTAAAACCAATGCTATTGTAAATCATGGGGAAACCATTATTTTAGGTGGGCTAATAAAGAGTGCTGATGGAAAGAGTCAAACAAAGATACCTATTTTAGGTGATATTCCTATTTTAGGAAGACTTTTTACCTCTAATGGTGACTCTACAAGTAAAGTCAATGTTGTTATTTACATTACACCATACATTCTTAAAAAGAGTGCAGACTTAACCTCTTTACGTGTTCATTTAGATGAACTAGAGGCTGTTCAACAGCAGTACAACAAGATAGTATTTGATAGATTAGAAGCAAGAGCAGGAAACCCTTCAAATGGAAGACACACTACATTTAATAGTCAGTCAAGTTATGATAATGATTTTGAAAACTCAGAAAACCCTGTTGAAACACTTCCTAAACCTCTATCAGCCTCAAGTGGAGATAACTATGAAGTTTATGAATCAACACCTCCTGTAGTTTCAGAATATACACCGGAGAGTGATTATGTACAGAGTGAATCTATTATGGATACGATTGACAATAGTGCAAACAGTTACTAGGTAAAGAAGATGATGAATTTACCTTTACTAGAAAATAGAGATTTAGAACCTTTTTGGAATGAAGAGATAAACAATAAACTGGCGATGAAACACCAGTTACTCTTTGCAAATATAGACAACACTCCTACAGCTGTTGTCAAAAGAGAGAGTTTGGCAATGTCTATTAACCACCTCTCTCAAATAGATGTAGATTATCCTTTAGTAGAGCTAGATGAAGGAAGCTTTGAGCGTCTTTATAATAAATTTCAAGAGATACAAACAGGTTCAGATTTTGAAAATGTTGACACCTCTACAGGTGATGATATTATTGAAGTAGAGTCTGATCTGCTTGATTTTATACGAAACTCACAAGATTTGCTTTCAAATGAAGAGTCAGCACCCGTGGTAAAGCTGGTGAACTCACTCTTTTTCCAAGCCATTAAAAAAGGTGCCTCTGATATTCACATAGAGACTTTAGAGAAAAAAGGTGAGGTGCGTTTAAGAATAGATGGTGCATTAAAAAAGCATCTTGATATTGATAAAAATGTTACAGGTTTGGTGATTTCTCGTATTAAAGTTATCTCCAACCTTGATATTTCTGAAAAGAGAATACCTCAAGATGGTCGTACACAAGTTACTATCTCTGGAAGAACATTAGACATTAGGGTTTCTGTTTTGCCAACCTATTATGGTGAGCGTGTGGTTATGAGACTTCTTATGCAGAGTGATACCATTCCTACTTTACAAGACCTTGGGTTTACAGATGAGTTGACAGCAGATTTAAACAAGCTTTTAACCCACCCACATGGTATGATGTTGGTTACTGGTCCTACAGGGTCAGGTAAATCAACTACTCTACATGCCTGTTTACAACATATTGCCACACCTGACAAGAACATCATTACAGTTGAAGACCCAGTGGAGTATAATGCTGATAATGTCAATCAAATACAAGTAAACGAGAAAGTAGGTCTAACTTTTGCAGCAGGTTTACGTTCGATACTAAGACAAGACCCAGATATTATTATGATTGGAGAGATACGGGACAGTGAAACAGCAGATATTGCTCTACGTTCAGCATTGACAGGTCACCTTATGCTTTCTACTTTGCATACGAATGATGCTACCTCAGCCATTTCAAGACTGATGGACATGGGAATCGAAGATTTCTTACTTACCTCAACACTGTTAGGTGTTTTAGCACAGCGTTTGACTCGAAAATTATGTCCAAAATGTAAAGAGCCAACAACCTTAGCTCCTGTTGTTATGTCAGAGTTGAACTTACCCAACATAGAGTACTTCAAAGCAAAAGGGTGTATCTCTTGTGATTTTACTGGTTACCAAGGACGACAAGCAGTCGGGGAACTCTTTATTATGGGTGATGAGGTAAAACAGATGATAAAAGATGGTCTTAATGACCACCAGATACGAATAGAGATGAAAAAAGCAGGTATGAAAACCATTGCTGATAAGCTTAAAGATATGCTTATTAATGGAACAACATCATATGAAGAGACAGTGCGTATCGGGATAATGGAAGATTAGCAAATGATAAAACAGCAACAAAAGGGCTTTACTCTTATAGAAGTTCTTATATCAATTACTTTGTTGTCTTTAGTGCTTATGGCACTCTATAAAAGTGCTGATATTTTACGTGATTCTAACTTGCACCTTTTTAAACATTTAGAGAAGTCTAGTAATACCTTAAAGGGAAGTAGAACACTCTATATGGACTTGACACATGCTGACCATAATATTACCGTGCTAACAGAAGATAAACTACATCGACTTATTATTGAAAATACAACGCACTCTCTCTATGGTCAAGGAGCTGCAAAAGTGACTTGGCTAGTAGCCAAAGAGGAGAACACCTTACTTCGTATAGAAGGAGGAAACTATATGATTCCTCTTAGAGGTGAACAGCGTGTAGAGGTAGATGAGGTTGCAAAAAATATAGAGATGTTTAAAGTTTATAAAAGTAAAAAGAGAGATAAAATCTTAGCCATTATACAAATAAAGGGTCAAGAGGCTCAGACCTTTATGGTTCAGAATATTCCTTTGCCTCCTGCTGATACCAATGGTACAAAGAAAAAATCAAATCAGTCAAAAAAGCCTAGTAAGCCTACTGTAAAGTAATATTTTATTTTAAGTTTAAATTAATGTTAAGTTAAGCTACAGTATAATACATTTAGAAACAATAAATAATATATTTACATGACAATTTTTAGTAAAATTATCTATAAAATAGTTAAATAATCGTTAGAATATTACTAAAAGTATAATCATAAAAGGCAACATAAAGAATGAAAAAATTTTTATTGAGTTATTGGCTAGGTATTGCCATGTTATTTGGGGTCTTTTATTGGGATTTATCTCCTTTAAGCTCCACTATAAATAGCATACAAACAGATTTAACGGTGTATCTTACATCACTAAGCTTAGCCGATGGTATGATGGATGGCTATCGTATCTTAATTAATGAACACTACTCTTTGGTTATTGAGAAAGCGTGTAATGGGATAATTCCCTATCTGTTTTTCTTAGCATCCATTATTGCTTTTCCCTCTACCTTTAAGCATAAGCTCAAATGGGCAGTAATGGGATACATCTTTATAACATTTATGAATGTTTTTAGAATTTGGTTTGTCACCCAACTGGTTCTTCAAGCACGTAATAATTTCTCTTTAGCACATGACTACTTGGGAAATGCACTATTAATTTTAACTGGTCTTCTTCTTTTCACTTGGTTCGTTAAGAGCCGAAAGAAGAAGCTCTCCTAAGCTCTCTCAACTCTCCACTCCTGATTTTCAGTACCTCTAACTTTTTTGTGAAAACTTTGTAGTTTTGTTCCATCTTTGGTTTTTTTATACTTAATATCTAAAACATTTAGAGACCATTTACTAACAATAAATACATAACTTTTATCGTCAGAGGTTTCTAGTTTCCACTCTTGATGGTCATTTTTACGGCTTCTTTTTTTATTTAAAATAATTTTAGCACCATCATTGCTATCGCTATCTTTTATCTCTATCACTTTACCTGTTTTAGGATTTTCTATAAAGAAATACTCTTTTTGTTTGTTAGCTTTGGTAAATATCCATTGTTGATTGGGGTTGCTTTTATCTGCTTTTTCTATAATAATCTCATCGTTATCATTAATACTTATAGCAACATCTGCTAATTTGGAGAGAAGCATAAACTTTTTGCTATCAATAGGCTCTTTTTCTTCTTTTTTATTCTTCTCTTTTGTAACAGTATTCCCCTCTTTTTCTAAACTCTGCTCCTTTTTACGTTGATAGATTACAAAGAAGGTCATAAGCATGAGTATCACTCCTCCAACAGGAGCAGAAAAATTCTCCAATAGAGAAGCATACTTTTCTGAGAGTTCCTCTTTTACCTCTTCATAATTAGTAGAGGGAATATCTTTAGTACTTCCTCCTAGTTGTTTCATTTTTTTATAGTTGGTAACATAAAGATTCTCATCACCTTGAAGCTCTTTTACCATTTGGTTTTTTCTCTTTTCCCATCTGCTTACAGGGTCTAAGTTGTTCCAAGCGATAAACATTTTTTCTTGACTTTTAGAGATACGTAATCCATAACGGTCTCTCATATAGAAGTAGATTCTTGCAATATCTCCAAAAACACTCTCTCTGGGTTCAGCTTTTTTATTAGAAAAAGCTATCTCCATATTAACTTTCCCATAAAGGCGTTTTTCTCCTTCTATTATGCCATACTTAAAGTTACTTCTATCTCCGTTTATCTCTCCAATAGCAGGGACAAGATTGTGCATGTCTGCTTCCATCTGCTTAAACTTGGTATTGTTTTGTCTACAAGCCATCCGACCACCATTTTGCCAACAGTGTAGCTGATGTCCAAAGTGCCAAGCAGGAACCACATGCTCCCACTCTATACGCTCTGAACGGTTTTTGTTTTTACGATAGTGAAATCCACAGGTTTTGTGTATAGGTATGAGCTTTTTCTCTTTAACCTTATAGTCACAGTCTGAATAGAAAGCTTTTTGATGTGTGCTATAGATTTTGGTAGCAAGTAAGCGTTTAGATTTTCCAAAAGAGAACCTCTCTCCTTTGGCTGTAAAAATAACATCATCAATGGTTGCAACATCTTCATCAAAAAGGTCACCATCTTGTTGCATGAAGTACTCATCTCCATTAACAATGATTTTTTTTAATAATTCTCCCGTTTCAGAAGCAAAAAAAGTATCGACATCAGAAGCAGAGAAGAACTTTTGAGCTTCGTAGTTTTCATTATTTTCTTGAGAGAGTAACAGTGTAGCAGTAAGGGTTAAAAGGAGTATTGTTTTTTTCATCATCTTACTCTATGACCAAGCCATCTCTATTGATTTTTTTCCATGTTCCACCATCTAGCATGGGGGTGCCATCTTCATCTTTTTCTTGACATCCTGTACATATTTCAGCCTCTCCATTATGAAAAGGGAATGCAAAATCATAAATAGGTTTTAGGACAATTTCTAAATTTTTGTTAAAGAAACCAATTTTTCCATTTACTTTAGTTCTTGCCAATCCATCAGAAAACTCATCGGCTTTTCCATCATACGTGAGGGTTGAGATTTTTTTACCCGATTTAAGAACATAGTAGTACTGACCTTTAATCTTAACAGCTATGAGCTCTTTTCCTTTAAAGTCGAGTGTTTTAAGGAAAGCTTTGTCAACATAAGATGCAGTGCTATTGGTTGCCTCATTAGGTATAGGATTGCTTGTAGAACAAGCTACAAAAGAGAAGATAAAGAGTGAAGAGAGGAGGTATTTTAGAAAATATTTCATAAAAAGCCTTTTTTTACATTATAGCAATCTTTTATAAAATATCTAAGGGTAGACCAAGCTGTCTACCCCTGAATTAGAAAAATGTTTATATCGGTAAAACTCTAATATTTGGAGAAAGTTTCTCTTTAAGTATATTTTCAATAGCAAAAAGTGTACCTGTGTCAGCAGAAGCACAACCATTACATGCCCCTAAATATCTGATATAAATGTCAATATTCTCACCATTCTCTTTAATATCAAGAATCTCCATATCTCCACCATCCATAATAAGCATCTGACGGATATTGTCATCAATGACCTTGTCTACAACCTTTAGTTTTTGAACTACAGTCATCTGCTCAAAGTCCACTGGTCCACCTTGTGCTAGGCTATCAGCCGTTTTAGCCATTTTCTCTTTTTCATACTCCTCTAGTAGGTCAACCAAGTAGATATCTTTTTCTTCATGACCACCAGGGCGAATACATGATTTACAAAATGCTCCTGCTTTAGTGTAGTCTGCTATCTGCTCTACGGTGGTAAGGTCGTTGAGTCTAATAACCTCTCGTAGTGTAGTAAGTGATACTCTTGCACACTCACAAACGATTATCTCTTCTTCAAAACTTTCCATATCTACATTCATGTATTGAGCAGCTGCTTTTTTAATAACATCATACGCCATTACTGAACAGTGCATTTTTTGAGGTGGAACTGATGGAACATCTGGTGTGTCTCTCATTGCTTTCTCAACATCAATATTGGTTATTTTTACAGCCTCTTGAACGGTTTTAAACTTACAAAGCTCTGCCATAGTATCTGAAGAGGCAATTGCTGTTCCACATCCAAAACTCTTAAATTTTGAGTCCATAATCACATCTGTATTTGGATTTACTACCCAATAGAGACGCACAGCATCTCCACAACTCTCTGCTCCAAAATCTGCAACAATAAGCTTACCACCCATTGCTTCTGCTTCTTCTGTTGTTATCTCACCCATATTTCTTGGGTTGTTCATCAAATCTGCTACTTTATTACTGTACTCATCCCAGATGGTACCTCCAACTAAACTATCTAATCCCATGTCTTTTCCTTTCTGTTCAATACAATTGAATGTATAATTTTTATATCTTTTTGTTTTAGTGACCAATTGTTAGTTCACTGTTATGCCCCTCTGGTGCATAAGAGTATGAACTTGAAATCTCTCTAAGTCTTGCAACAGCTTTTTTAACAACTGCTAATGTATGGTCAAGCTCTTCTTGAGTTGTGTATCTACTTAAAGAGAATCGAATAGCTGTATGTGCTAAATCTTCATCTGCACCAATTGCTTCCATAACAGAGTTGGCTTCTAGGTCTTCACTCGCACAAGCAGAACCTGTACTTGCAGCAATACCTTCACGATTTAAGTCCCACAACATTGACTCACCTTCTATACCTCTAAAAGAGATAAGAATAGTATTTGAAGTCCTTTTGTTTCTTGGTGTTACTACAAAAGTGTCTTCTATCTTAAGCAGTTCATCTTCAAAGTTGTCTCTCATCTCTCTAATGTCTGGCATTTCAAAATCGAGTGCATCAACAGCATTTTCCATGGCTTTACCCATACCAATAATACCAGGAACATTTAGAGTACCTGAACGGTGACCACCCATTTGTGAACCACCATGGAACAGAGGCATAAGCTCTTTTCCTTGTTTCATGTATAATGCACCAACCCCTTTAGGTCCATGGAACTTGTGTGCTGAAAATGTGAGGTAGTCTACGTTGAACTCTTGAACGGAAATAGGTATCTTTCCAACAGCTTGTACGGCATCAGTATGAAAAAGTACTTTATGTTCTGCACATATTTCACCTATCTCTTGAACAGGAAAAATAGCACCTGTTTCATTGTTTGCCCACATAACAGAAACCAATGCTGTTTTAGAAGTAATACTATCTCTTACTGACTGTGCCTCGATAAGACCTTCACTATTAATAGGTAGGTATGTTACCTTACATCCCATAGATTCAATAAATCTAGCCGTAGCCATAATCGAAGGATGTTCAACTTCTGAGACAATAATGTGGTTTTTTCTACCTGTTAATATATATTCAAAGTAGATAGACTTTAAGACCCAGTTATTACTCTCTGTAGCACAAGAGGTGATAACAACAGAATCTTTTCTATTGGCTTGAATTCCTGCATAGATTTTCTCCATAGCAGCTTTAATAGGAGGATGTGTCTCTCCTGCAAATGCATGAAGTGAGTTGGGGTTACCATACTTCTCTGTAAAAAATGGGTCCATGGCTACTTTAACTTGGGGGTCAACCATTGTTGTAGCATTATTATCCAAATAAACTTTCATTTAATTCCTTTGAGTCAAGCTCATAATTTTTTAAATCGGACAAACTTAGTCCTAATTAACTTTTCCCATAGTACAAGATGAAACCTTAAAATGTCATAAAGAGAGAAAAATTTCGCGATTATACTCCCTTGCTGGTTAAAAATGAGTTAGTAATCTCTTCTAATATAGAAAAGAAATATTAAATATTAACAGTTAGTCGGTTTTTTATATTAAAAAATAATTAAAAAAAATAAATAATATTTTAATAGAAAGAAATATCAAAAAAAATATTTAAAATGTGTTCTAAATGTTTAAAAATTTATATTAAACATAGTTAAAATAAGTATAATTTAAAATAAATAAAAATTTAAGGAATAGAAAAATGGTTGATTCAATTGATTCAATAAACTATGTAAATCAGTATAATAGTGGACATAGTACTATTCCTAATAAATTAAAACAACCTACTGCTGAAGAGTATAATATATTGGCAGGTATTTATAAAAATATAAAATTAAATAAAAAAGTAATTTATTTTTATAATAAATCATTGAAGTTAAGAGAAGACTCTTTGGGTTTCATGAATAAAAAGACAGCCAATAGTTATAGTGATTTGGCGAATGCTTATTATGCAGATGGAAATTTTGAAAAAGCGATGAGCTTACATAAAAAAGCTTTAACCATTAGAAAAGAACTCTTTGGTGATAAACATAGAGATACAGCATCATCATACAGTGCCTTGGCACATATCTATTTTTATAATAATGGTTTTTCAAGAGCATTAGAATTTTATCAGAAAGCACTTGATATAAGGGTTGAAATATTAGGTGATAAATATCCCAATACAGCAGCATCATATCAGGATTTAGGTTGTTTTTATGCAAAATCAGAAGAGTATGCATTGGCATCTCCACTCTTTGAAAAAGCATTAGAGATTCGTAAAGATTTATTTAAAATGTCTCATCCTGAGACAGCAAACAGTTACCATAATTTAGCTATTTGTTACTATTATCTTGAAGAGTATGATAAAGCCTATATATA
>JALXFN010000091.1 GCA_027068975.1 Campylobacteraceae bacterium
ATATGGATGACATTATGGACATATTTAACTCAATGTTTGGTGGTGGAGCTGGATTTGGGGGAGGACGCCAAAGAAAACCATCTAACCAGAAATATAACCTAGACTTTGAAATGGAACTTCCACTTAAATTTAACGAAGCAATCTTTGGTTGTGAAAAGAAAATAGATATACGTTATAAAGTACCTTGTAATGACTGTAAAGGGACAGGTGCTGAAGGTGGAAACTTAGAGAACTGTGACTACTGTAACGGTCAAGGTCAAGTAGTAATGAAACAAGGCTTTATGTCTTTTGCACAACCTTGTCCAAAATGTCATGGTGAAGGTCAAAAAGCAAGTAGTAAATGTGCTTCATGTTCGGGTAGAGGCTACCATGAAGAACCAGATACCATTACCATAAGTATCCCTGCTGGTGTAGACTCAGGAAACCGTCTTCGAGCTCAAGGTTATGGTAACCAAGCAAAAAATGGTCAACGTGGAGACCTATACTTAACTTTTGATGTAGAACAAGATGAACACTTTATTCGTGACGGCTCAAACATCTATATAGAAGTTCCTGTATTTTTCACCCAAGCTGCACTGGGTGAAAGCATCACTATTCCATCACTTGATGGCGAATTAGAACTTGACCTAAAAGTTGGAACAAAAGATAAAGAGCAGTTTGTCTTTAAAAATGAAGGTGTAGCAGATGTGCATAGTGGACAAAAAGGACAACTTGTAGCACAAGTAAAAGTGGTCTATCCTAAAAAATTAAGTGACGAACAAAAAGAGGTATTAGTAAAGCTCCAAGAGAGTTTTGGGGTGGAAAGCAAACCTCATAAAAGTAGTTTTGATAGTGCTTTTGGAAAGGTTAAGGGTTGGTTTAAAAAATAAACCGTAGGGTGTAGTCCCTGACTACACCGTCAAAACCAAACAGTAAATCTTTTTTAATACCAAATTCCCTTTAACACGGTGTAGACAGGGTCTACACCCTACAGAACCACCTGATGCAATATAATTTTACCTTCAGCAACTTCTATATCAGCTGCTCCTTTTCTAGCATCGTAAACTATTACATATATCTCATCTCCAGATTGTAAGTAATTGTTTTCACCAAACTCTGCATAAGCTGTTGCACCTATAGAGACAATAGCCTGTTTAGGATAGTTTGTATCTTTTAAATGCATAGCAATATCTTCAAGAGGTCCAAAATCTTTCTGCTCATTCATCTTCTCAACAAGCCAATCTTGTAATTTAGTATAAAAATAACTATACCCAAGAAGTGGAGCATCAACACCATAAGGGTGTAAAATTCCATTACGTTTTACAAATGAACATAGGTGAAAATTATCCATCACCCCACCCTCTTCAAACTTATCTATGGCTATCCACTCTTTTGCCATACCTTTAGAGTTAGAAGACCATGACTTTTTTTCAGAAATTTTCTTAGCACCATCTTTTCTAATGGTACAATCATTAAAGGCAGTAAACTCTTTAGCAATTAATGTTTGAACTTTTTTTTCATCATTATATACTATGTCAAAAAGTATAGCAACTTCTGGTTCTACTTGTGCATTTGCCTCATAAGTTGGTAATTCTAACTTTTCAGAACATATAGGATACAAACCTAAAAAAGTTTTAGAGCTAGGCAAATAAAAAGGGAAAATACCTTTAGGTGCATTTTCCTCTTTGGTTACTACCTTTTCAAAATCTTTCAACTCTCCAGCCTGTTCCAAATGATGTGCAAAATTACCAGCCACACCCAATCCTATTCTTTTCTCACAATTCATCGCTTCTCCCTTAAAACCTGTATTTAATGAACTTGGGTTTAAAATAATAACTATAATAATATCAAGTATAATTTAAGAAAATACAACAACTTCATAATTTACTAAGAATTTTTCAGATAAAATAAACCTTAACATTTTTTTAAATAAAAAAGAATAGGAGTTATAATTAATGCTATTAAAAGTTACCCTTATATTAAGCTCACTTTCCTTATTAATTATGCCATTAACTGCTACAGAAGTAAACATTCAAGAAGGAGTTCCATATGTTGATGTTGAAGTTAATGGAAAATCTATTAGGATTGAAAGAATTCAAGACACGAGTAATAAATTAAAGAACTCATACACAAAAACTTCCAGACCTACCCCTCCATTTAATATACAACCATATGAACCTATAAAAGGTATCGAAACTATTGGAGAGCTATGCGTAATTGACTTTCTTCAAGATGAAGTTTCAAGTAACAAAGGAATGATAATTGATGCACGTATGCCTAAATGGCACAAAGCAGGGAGTATTCCTCATTCATTGAATATTCCTTTTCCTATTTTAACCATTAAAAATTTTAATGAAAAAATTGCTCAAATTTTTGGAGTAAAAAAGAAAAAAGATAGTTGGGATTTTGACAATGCAAAAACACTTTTAATTTATGATAATGGTCCATGGTGTCAACAAGGGGTTCATGCCATGAAAAATTTAGTCAAAATTGGATATCCAAAATCAAAGATACTCTACTATAGAGGTGGAATGCAATATTGGCAAATACTAGGTTTGACAACCATTATAAAATAGAAGTCAACAAATTCAAAGGAGAACAACATGTTAGATAAAGATCAATACAATCAAGATGAATATAACAACTACTACAAACAAGAGACAGAAGGTGCAGGAATAAAAGGTTATAGTGAGGAAGAAGGTGGTTTTATGGGAAAAGCCATTCTAGCTCTTGGACTTATAGCACTTGGAATTGCTGCTTACTTCGGGTTTAAAATATTTAACTCTACAACAGAAGATTCTAACACTCAAACAAAAAATAAAATTGTTATAAAAGAGGAAGAAATTTCTGAAACCATTGAAGATAAAGTTATAAAAACTATAGAAACAAATAAAATAGAGAACAATAATGTTGCTATCTCTACAGAAAAGAGTAGCCAAAAGTCAAAAGAACAAGACAAATTAGCTGAAGACAAAATAGAAAAAACCATTCAAAAAGAGGTAGCTAACCAAGTCCAAGAAAAATTAGAAAACAATCAAAAAATGTCAACACAAGATATTTCAAAAATCGTTGATTTGGTTATGGATAAGATGAACAAAGAAAAAATAGAAACTTCAAAAACCAATCAAGATAACAATTTAATTAATGCTCTTGAGAATAACGATGTAGACACATTAAAAGTAGAGCCTAAAAAGACTAAAATAACAACAACTGACAATTCAAAAATTGCCATTGAAAAAAAATCAGAAAAAGAGAACTCCTATAATAAAGTTACATTAGATGACAATACTCAAGATAAGGATAAAACTCTTACTGAACTTTCAGAGCAAATTAAAGAAATACTAAATATGACTGATGGTATCAACGATGGAACATCTACTACAAATACATCTACATCAACTACTGAAGAAGTATCTATAGAGGAAAATGACAATAGTTCAACAAATTATGAAGAGATTATAAGTCAAGAGATTGAAGTACGTTCTAACGAAATGAGAGTTATAATAGTAAAGCCTGGGGATACTTTAAATAAAATTGCAGAACGTGCCTATGGCGACGCCAGTAATTATCAAAAAATATTTGATGCTAACCCTGATATTTTAAATCACGCTGATAGAATTTACGTTGGTCAAAAACTGCGTATTCCAAAATAAGCTCTATTGTATTACAGAGACATTTCATCTCTGTAATATTTTTTATACTTACATACAACAATAAGCAATAAGGTTAATAGACATGAAACAACTACTTATACTCTCTCTCTTATCTTCTCTAATTTTAGCAGATGAAAGTCAAATAACTGTAAAAATCTCCGAAGATATGCCATTTATATATACTACTGATTCTGGAAAGAAGATTAAAATTGAAAGAATTCAAGATACAAACAATCGTCTAACTGATGATTATACCAAAACATCTCGTCCTTGTCCTCCATTTTGTATTCAACCAACAAAAATTGACCCTGATATTAAAAATATTGCAGAACTTGAATTAATTGAATTTATGAAAGAAAAAGTCTCTAATAAAACAGGAATTATAGTAGATGCTAGATTAAAAAGCTGGTTTGAACTAGAGACTATTCCCTCTGCTATAAATATACCTTTTCCAATTATACAAAATGCCTCAAAGGAAAAAGCTAAAATAATTTTTAAAATTTTAGGTATGAAGGTAAAAGCAGATGGTACATGGGACTTTTCAAATGCCAAAGAGATAGCTGTTTTTTGTAATGGATTATGGTGTGAACAGAGCAAACATTTTATAGAAGGTATGCTCAAATTTAATTATCCTAAAGATAAGTTACTTTACTATCGTGCAGGTTTCCAAGGTTGGAAATTGCTTGGTTTAACTACTATTGTTCATAAAGAGATTAAGAAGTAGTATTTACTACTTCTTCTTTTCTCTCCCCTCTTTTCTTATTACAATTCATATTTATTTCACTTGTAGGTTTGACCATGTCAAACAATAAAACCAAATAAGCATAAACTATTATTTACATAGCCATCAAACATAAGTTTAGATTTGGCGTTTGACATGCTTAAACCTACGAAAATCATTGTATAAAAAAATTGGAATAGAAAGAAAAAGGAAAGTAAGGTGGTGCGTCAGAGAGGATTTGAACCTCCACACCCGTAGGGCACTACCCCCTCAAGGTAGCGTGTCTACCGTTCCACCACTGACGCACATGGGAACTAAAATACTTTTAAAGAGTAATAACTTTTCTAACAAAATGAGGGTATAACTGTTAAGTTAGGATGGCATTATACCACCCTAATCTTAGCTAGTCTTTAAACTTAACCAACAGTAATAAATGGGTTAGCGTAAAGAGCAATAAGAGCAATAACAAGTGTATAGATAACTTGTGCTTCAATCATCGCAAGAGCAATAAACATAGTAGTCATTAGTTTACCACCAAGACCTGGGTTTCGTGCAGTTCCAGCAATAGTTGCAGCAGCAGTATGACCCATACCAATAGCTCCACCAAGAGCAGCAAGACCAAGACCAACACCAGCAGCAACTACTGAATAAGCAGCAATTAATGAAC
>JALXFN010000092.1 GCA_027068975.1 Campylobacteraceae bacterium
AAGTGCATTATGTAAGTTTTTCATAATGAAATTGTAACGTACTTTTTATTTTATTGATAATTTTTTAGGTTCTGAAATAATATTTTTAATAAACTTCTCCATTAGTTTAATAATAGCTTCATGTTCAACTTTTGTTGCTTTAGTAATAACAGAGGAGTGCATAATCTCATTAACTTTTTTTATCTCATCAAGGCTTAAAACTTGTGTTCCATAAAGAAGTTCTTCTTTTAAGCCTTTTTTCATAATATCTATAAATTGTTGTTCTTCAGAGGTAAGTGTTTTCTTATCTTCATTATTACTATTTTTTTTACTTCGATTTGTATCTTCACTTTGATTTGTATCTTTACTTTGATAACGTTGCATCATGCTTCTATAAAAATTTAAGAGTAACTCTTCATTAACCATTGTTTCTAAAAGTTCATCTATAATATCTTGACGTTCTGTTGATATGGGTTCTTCTTTTAAAGTCGTTAAAAAATTACGCATCTCTTCTTCTGGAATATCAAACATGTTCATCTCATTAATATACTGTTGCATAATAGGTTTTCGGTAAATAGATAAAAGTTCTTCCATCTCATCTTCACTAATATGTTTACCAAGATAAACTTGATAATCAAGAGTCATCTGTTGAGTGCTATTTTCATCTGAAATTTTCATTTTTTCACTTAGGTTTGAAAATATCTGTTCTATCTCTATCAATGCTCTATCTGTTTGAGTGACACTCATGTATTGGTCTACTTGTTGTGATGTTGCAGAGAGAAGAAAGTGAGTTGTCAGTGTGAATAAAATAACAATTTTATACATAAAAAAGCCTTTACTGTTATATTGTATTTGCTATTTTAGCTTAAAATAGTTAATCTATACCCAAAATAGGAGTAAAATTTAATATTCTTTAGTTAAAATCTTTTTAGAGAGGTTTTTATCCTCTCTAAAATTTTTATTTTTCTACATAAAAATCATAACTATAACGCTTTTCAATACAAGTAGATTTTCTGTCATCAACAATTTTTACTTCATCTGCAACTACTACACAATCGTCATCAATTTCTGAAATTTGACCAATATCTTTTTTAAAATAAAGATTAAAAATATCATAATTATCATGTGTTCCATTGATGTCTTTAAAACGCTCAGGAGCCAAAGCTATAATTGTTGGATTAATAGCTATGGTGATTTTTCCATTATTAATACATTTGACTTTTAATATATCGCCTGTATATTTATGCTCACCTTTAATGAATTCTTCTAGTGTTTCATCTATGTTACATTCAATATTAACTTTATTTGTAATTGTTGCGTAATTAATGTTATCTTTTTTTACATCTTGACTCTCTGTATTTTTCAAGCTGTAAAATGTATCACCTATATTTACATGTCGAAAGTTTGAATAAGTGTCATTTCCATCAACTATTGTAATATTTTTATCCGTAATAGTTGTTACTTCAGATGTATTAACAGTTGTTATGGTTTTAGTAGTATTGTTTTCAACTACAGAAATCACATCTTCATAGCTACCTGATGTAAAATCAGTAGTGTTTCCTTCAACTGTAGTAAAAGTTTTTGTGATGTCACTTTTTGGAAAGTAATTTGCGAGGTCAATATCACCTGTTCCACTGTTTTTCGGTGTGCCTGATGATGAGCTTCCACAACCCACAAAAAGCGTTGCTGCTAGTACGAATGATAGGTAATTGAGTTTATCGTTTCTGTTTGTAAAATTTTTCATATTAATTCCTTAAATTATTGAATGGGCTATTATATATTAAAATGATTAGAAAAAAGTAGGAATTTTATTTAAAGGATATTTATTGATATAAATAATATAAATGTAACTATAGCTTCTCATTAAGATTAAAATTTTAATAATTTTTGCTATAATTATTAAAAACTATAAGGAATTATTATGACAATAGAAGAGTTTGAAAAGTTTGATATGAATTATACGGTGTGTGAGTGTTTCGATGTAACATTAGGAACCTTACTTGATGCTATAAAAGCAGGACATAAGACAGTAGATGCTTTAATGGATGAGACCGATGCAGGAACAGCTTGTGAATTGTGCCAAAGTAAAGCCATAGATGAAGATGGAGACAGAGAATTACATCTTGATGAAATTGTAGCATATGCAAAAGCTAAAGAGATTTAATCATTTTATAAGAGAAAGTCTAAGAAATATAAAATAAAAAAATTAAATATAAAAAAGAAGAGTGAAGTTTTATATTTAACAAGAATCCCTTTAAACTCAATATAAGTAAATGAAATTTTTATAGAGTTAGTTATAAGGTTAAATTTGAAACTAATGATAAAATTTATATTTATAGCCATTTTAATTTAGAGATTTAAACTATAACATATGTTTAACAACAGAAAAAGTTATAATATAATATAATATCATAATCTCTTTGGTTAGAGAAAATTTTACACACATAGGAAAAACTATGACAAAATATATATTATCGGCAGCAGTAATTGCAACAATTACATTTTCAGGATGTTCACAAGTAACAGATTCAGTTAGTTCAGTCGCAAAAGGTACAGCAGATGTGGCAAAAGGTGCAACAGAAAAAGTAAGTTCAGCAGTAACTAATGCAGTTGATAGCAATAAAAGTGCAGCTACTGATAAAGTAAATGCATCAGTTAAAAAAGTAGATACAAAATTGTCATCTATGAAAGTAGATGCTCCAGAAACTTCTTTAAAAGTTGGAGATGTTGTTGAGACAAAAATAGACGATGCTTCAGCTTCAGCTGCTTCTACATTACCTACATCTTCATCTATGACTGATATGGCAACAGATAAAGCTGTTGAAGTAGTAGATGAACAAACAGATGGTGCAGCTACTCAAGTTATAGACGTTATTCAATAGTTTGTACTATAATAATTCAAATCTTATATGAAGGGAGGAAAGAATGGTAAGAAATATCTTAATTACTATTTCGCTTCTTTTTACAATTGGATGTGGTGAGAAAAAACTTGAACCAACTCCAGTAGTAAAAGATAAAAATAGTACAAGGACTGAAGCAGTAAATAGTGTAATAAGTACAGATGCTAATGTAGAATTTGTACCAGCACATATTGCTAACTCAACCATTGAAAGTGTTCCTCATTAAGGTTAAAATCCAAATAGTACTTTTAAAGTGATTATTTGGATTTAAGAAGAATTCCGTTACACTAACATAGCTTAAGAGGATTTCTTAATGCTAAAATGTTATAGGGATAGACCCATACATAACAAATATTCACGCTAAGGAGTTTAGTGATGAGATACGATTACCTCATTTTTATAGGCAGATTTCAGCCATTTCACACAGGACACGAGAGTGTCATTCGCAAAGCATTACAATTGTCAGACAAAGTTATTGTCTTAGTTGGTTCGGCGTATCAGCCACGTACCATTAGAAACCCATGGGATTTTAATGAACGAGAGAGTTTAATGCGTTCTGCATTTTCTGATGAAGAAAACAGACGAATTTTAGCTTTTCCACTACTTGACTACACTTATAATGACCAACTATGGATTAAGTCAGTTCAACAACTAGTCGCTGGTGTTGTTCATTCTAAAATAGCTTCTAAACCCAAAATTGGACTTATAGGTCATCAAAAAGATAATACATCAGATTACCTAACTCAGTTTCCCCAATGGGAAAGAGAAGAGGTTGAGAACTACAATAACATCTCATCAACCGACATTCGAGAACTCTATTTTGATAAAGGAGAGTTGAGTAATGTATTAAATACAAATGTATCTATAGCTTTAGAGAAGTTCAAAAGTACCAAAGCCTATGAGCAAGTTCAAAACGAGTTTCATTTTATAAAAAAATATAAATCTGCATGGGACAATGCTCCATATACGCCAATGTTTATAACGGTAGATGCAGTGGTAGTTCAGAGTGGACACATTCTTTTAATAGAGAGAAAAGCACAACCAGGGCGAGGATTAATGGCTTTGCCAGGTGGTTTTTTAGATGCAAATGAGACGCTTAAATCAGCAGTTATACGAGAGCTTAGAGAAGAGACACGCATAAAAGTACCAGCCCCTGTTTTAGCAGGAAGCATAACTAAAACCCAAGTCTTTGATGACCCTTATAGGTCAGCAAGAGGCAGAACAGTTACTCATGCTTACCTCATAGAGTTAAAGGGTGACAAATTACCAAAAGTAAAAGGTGGAGATGATGCTGCTAAAGCTTTTTGGGTTCCTTTTGCCGAGGTTAAACCTGAAATGATGTTTGAAGACCATTTTCATATTATTCAAGCAATGGTTGGGTAAATGTTTGAAATCTATTTTATAATAGGTGCAATCATCATATTAAACCTATACACCCATCATGCCATAAACAAAGATGGTACTTATTTTTTAGATGAGGAGAAACCTAAATATATCTCTATGGTATGGTTTATTCCTCTTATTGGTGCATTAATCGGATTACAACGACTTCATGCTGACAAAAACTTTTACATTGGAGTAACAGCCGTCTATTTTCTTTTGAAATTTGGACTCTATTATCTTATGTTTGAGATTTTTTAAGGAAGAGAAATGAAATTAGTCATAGCCTTAACCCTAATTTTAGATGCATTAGCCATCTACCGAGTCTTAAAAGACGAAGCTTACCTTTTCGATAAGCAGAAACCAAAATACATCTTTTGGATTGTTGTCATTCCTATTATAGGTGCAATAGTAGTCATGAGAAAGATAGGTTACAAAGGTTTTTTTATGACACATATGGGCAGGTCAAAAATGATTTACCCCGATGTAGAGTTAGACCCACACGAAACAGATGAAGATAGAATAAGAAGAGAGAATTTAGATAAATTAAGTGGTGGTTTTTTTTAGAAAAACTCAATTAACACGTTCAAACCGAAAGACGGTAAAGAACATTAAAACATACGAAGGACTTTCGATGAAAAACATTATTTTAAACACAGACAGCTACAAATCAAGCCACTATCTACAATACCCACCAAAGAGTGAATATGTCTCTTCATACATAGAAGCAAGAGGTGAAGAGTATGACAAGACACTATTTTTTGGACTACAAGCATTTATAAAAGAGTACCTCTTAACACCAATTACACAAGAGGACATAGACGAAGCCAAAGCAATCATAACAGCTCATGGTCTACCCTTTAACAAAGAGGGTTGGCAATATATTTTAGAGAGATACAACGGATTTTTACCCATTGAAATATCTGCTGTAGCCGAGGGAATGTTAATCCCTCTAAAATGCCCATTGGTTCAAGTAATCAACACCGACCCAAAACTGCCTTGGTTAACCTCATATATGGAGACAGCATTGCTTAGAGCCGTTTGGTTTCCTACCACTGTAGCTACACTTTCATACTCTATCAAAGAGATTATAAGAAGCTATTTAGAAGCCACAAGTGACAATGTAGAAGCTCAACTACCCTTTAAACTACACGACTTTGGAGCAAGAGGAACATCAAGCCACGAGTCGGCAATGTTGGGTGGCATGGCTCATTTAGTCAACTTTCAAGGAACTGATACCCTCTCAGGGATTATAGGGGCAAGAAGATACTACGGTGCAGATATTGCAGGTTTTTCAATCCCTGCTAGTGAACACTCCACCATGACAAGTTGGCAAAGAGAGGGTGAAAGAGACGCTTATGCAAATATGATAAAACAGTTTGGAGGCAAAGGAAAAATCTTTGCTGTAGTCTCCGACTCTTACGACATCTACAATGCTGTAAGCAACATTTGGGGTAAAGAGCTTAAAGAGAAAGTAAAAGAAAGTGGAGCAACCTTGGTCATTCGCCCAGATTCTGGAGAACCAAAAGAGATAGTATTAGAGGTCATAAAAAGAGTTTACGCCGAGTTTGGAGGCTACAAAAACTCAAAAGGCTATATAGTCCTTGATGACTCTGTACGCATTATCCAAGGTGATGGAGTGGACAAACAAGCCATTAAAGAGATATTGGAAACTTTAAAAAACGAAGGCTTCTCTGCTGACAACATCGCCTTTGGAATGGGTGGAGGACTACTACAAGCCGTAGGCAGAGATGACTTTAAATTTGCTATGAAAGCCTCAGCTATCTGTGTGGATGGTGAGTGGAGAGATGTTTACAAAGACCCTATTACTGATAGTGGGAAGAGGTCTAAGAGGGGGAGATTGGCTTTGAGTTGTGATTTTGAGACTGTTAGAGTTGAGGAGTTGGAGGGGCGAGAGGATTTGTTGAAGGTTGTGTTTAGAGATGGAAAGTTATTGAAAGATTATACTTTTGATGAAGTTCGGAAAGTTTAATTAGATATAGAATATAATGAAACTAAAAGGATTGTTATGAGTTTTTGGACAAATTGTAAAAAATGTGGTTCCCAAGTTTATATGGCAAAAGTTCAACCACCAAATGAATATTATTCTCGTTGGCTACCTTTTGAGGATGATTTACTTATTGATTGTCATCTTGAAAATTGTTTAGGAATACGAAGGATTACAAGTATAAGTACTTCAAATCAGAAATCTAAAAAACAAGTAAAATTTTTCCTCGTCCCCAAATTCCAGTTTGGGGATGTATATTAGAATAACAATATCAAATAGGCAATGAAACAGAAGCTTTATTTCCAGTCTCCTATTCAAATATATTCAAAACCTCAATATCAAAACTCTTAAAATCTTTCCCATTTCGTGTAACAAGTGTTAATCCATTAACCATAGCTGTAGAAGCAATAAGATTATCAGGAAGTTTAATTTTTTTGATTTTTCTATTTTCAACAGCTTGATTTGAAATGATTTGGTTTATATCTAAAATTTGAAATTGAGAGAGAAGCATTTTTACCTCCTCTTCTTGCTCTTTGGAAAAAGGAAAAGAGAGTACCTCAACATAAGTGATTTGTGAAATAGCAATCTGTTGGTAGTTTTGACTTAGAAATTTTGTAGCAATGGATTCATTGTTAAGATGATAGATAATGATATTTGAATCGACTAAATATTTCACTATCTATCCCATTCACTACGAATCTGATTTTGCCATGCAATAGGGTCAATTTGTTGTGAAGATAAAAGCCCAGCTGTTTGAGAAAAAATATCAGGTTTTTTCTCTTTTTTAGGAGAGATGTCAAAGTTTAATTTTACTTTGTTTTTAGGTAAGTTCTCTAAAAAAAACATAACTTTATCAAAAATATCATTACTAACATCTAACTGTATTCGTTGTGTTGTCATAGTAAAACTCCTTTTTTTAAATTGATTTTATTATAGCATATTTAGAGTTCATCTAAAATTTCCAATGTCGAAACATCTGCTTTTTGAGTATAGTTCAAAATAATCTTATCACTATTTTTCAGCAGATAATTAAGCTTGGTAAAAAAATAAAAAATCTCATAAAATTGACTCTTAGAGGTCTATATAATGCCCTAAGAGTTAACACCAATACCAATAAATAGTGATTTAATATTAATATTTCGTTTTTTATGTACTCTTTTTTATAAAATTCATTATAATTCCGAATCATAAAATTTATAAGGATTAATAAAACAATGGCAAAACGAAATAGAAATAGAAAAAGAAAAAACAGACAAGCAAAAGTTGAAGAAGAGCAGAAGAAAACAGAAGTAGAGGCACAAAAGAAAGAGCCTAAAGTAGCAGAAAAAAATAGAGCTAAATTAGAAAAAGAGAAGCCTGTAAAAAAAGAGAAGGTTGAAGAGAAAGTAGCTCCTAAAAAAGAACACAACAAGCCAAAAGGTTTTTTAAGTAGAGGAGTTCTACTTGGAGGGGTTGTTGTCCTACTAGCTCTACCTGCAAGTTTATATTTGGCAAAAGTATCTTCTAAAAATGAAGAACTAACTCAAAAGCTTCTACTAAAAACAAAAGAGTTAAAAATGGTGAAAGAGAAGCTCTCCACAGAGCAAAAGGAAAATGAGGAGATTCAAAAGAAGCTTTCTCTTAATGTAGAAGAGAAAAATAGATATAAAAAGAGCGAAGAGGAGCTGAAAGAGGCTCTACAAAAAGATAAAAAGTTATTGGAAGAAAAGAGTTTAGAGAAAGAGAAGATAGAGAAAAAACTACTTGTCGTTGAAACAAAAGCAAAAGAGCTTGAAGAGAATCTCAGCAAGGTTACTAAAAGTAGAGATGAACTCAATAAAAAATTACTATTTGTAGTAACAAAAGGTAAAGAGCTTGAAGAGAGATTAGATAAGGTTCTTAAGAGTAAAGAGGAGCTTAATCAAAAACTATTTTTTGTAGTAAAAAAAGGAAAAGAGCTAGAAGAGGAGTTGGCTGAAGTTAAGAAAGCAAAATAGAATAAGTAGGAGGGAGATAGTTAATTCCCCTCTTACTTTGAATGTGCTACTAATTTTAAAAAAAGCTTAATCTACTAAAATATTATCCACATTTTCAATAACCTATTATTTAATAGACTTATCATACTATATAAAAAATAACTTAAAATACATGAAACAAACTATGAAAAACATAAACGACCTAAAACAACAAATAGAAAAAGGAAAAAAGTTCAAATACCTTTTCTTTTGGGGTCACAGACAAAAATCAGGACAGAATGTAGACAAGAGTTGCTTCTCTCAATGGTTTCCTAAAGGGTTTACATTAGATGAGGTCTATTATGCAACGGCTGAACACTACATGATGGCAGAGAAAGCAAGACTGTTTGATGCCTCAATGGTAGAGAAGATATTAAATGCCAAATCAACCAAAGAGGTTAAAGCTTTAGGACGAGAGGTTAAAAACTTTGAAGAAAAAATATGGGAAGAAGCCTCATTTGACATAGTGGTCAAAGGAAACATGGCTAAGTTTTCCCAAAACGAAGCACTCAAAGAGTTTTTGCTCTCTACTTCAAACAGAGTCATCGTAGAAGCCAGTCCTTACGACAAGATTTGGGGCATAGGCATGTTAGCAGACAATGAAAAAGCAACACAACCTTTAAAGTGGAGAGGTTTAAATAAATTGGGCTTTGCTTTGATGGTGGTTAGGGATGAGATTTTGAAAAATACATTATAAATATGAAAGAAAAAAATGAACAATAAATTAAAAACAACAAGCAAATTTTTAAGCTTGATACTAAGACACCAACCAGAAAAAATTGGTTTAGAACTAGACAGTAACGGTTGGGCAGAGATAAATGAACTCATAGAGAAGAGTACAAAGGTAAAGCTCACACAAGAGCTAATAGAAGAGGTTGTTGTAAAAGACAACAAACAGAGATTCATCATAAAAGATGGCAAAATACGAGCCAACCAAGGACACTCTATTAACATTGATTTGGAACTAGAAGCTGTGGAGCCACCTGATATCTTGTATCATGGAACAGCAACACGATTTTTAGAGTCCATAATGAAAGAGGGCTTGACCAAACAGTCACGTCAACACGTTCACTTGTCTAAAGATATAGAGACAGCAACCATGGTAGGAAAGCGTCATGGTAAAGTGGTTATTTTAGAGGTAGATGCGAAGAAGATGTTTGAAGAGGGGTATGTGTTTTATCTTTCTGAAAATGGGGTTTGGTTGACTGATAGAGTTGGGGTTGAGTTTTTGAGGGAGAAGCTTTAATGAGGTTAAAAAACTTATTGGGCTTTGAAGAATCAAAAGAAGCCATACACAAAAATATAACCCTAAAAGATGGTCAGTTAAAATCATTAGTAAATGGTAAAGAATACCACTACGGAACACTTGTATAATACAAATAGGAGTAAACAATGCTAGGAGCAATAGCAGGAGAAATCATAGGTTCGTACTATGAGTTTCACAAGATAAAAACAAAAGAGTTTGAATTATTTCACCCAAAGAGTAAATTTACAGATGATACAACATTAAGTATGGCAATAGCAAAGTCTATTTTAGATAATGAGCCATATTTAGACAATGTGATAGACTTTGGTCTGCGTTATTTTGAAGTAGGTTATGGTGGGTCATTTAAAAAATGGCTTAAGGGTGATGAACATCTGCCTTACAACTCATGGGGTAATGGGTCTGCGATGAGAGTTTCACCCATCGCTTTTGCTTTTGATACAGAAGAGAGAGTTTTAGAAGAGGCACGAAAATCTGCTGAAATTACCCATAATCACCCAGAGGGAATTAAAGGGGCAGAGGCTACGGCATTGGCTATTTTTATGGCTCGAAAGGGTGCTACTAAAGAGGAGATACGAGAGCGTATTTCAAAAGATTTTGAGTATGATTTAAGTAGAACTGTTGATGAGATACGACCTGAGTATAAGTTTGAGGTGTCATGCCAAAAGTCGGTGCCAGAGTCAATTATCTGCTTTTTAGATTCTAACTCTTTTGAAGATTGTATTAGAAATTGTATTTCACTTGGTGGTGATGCTGACACGATGGGAGCCATAGCTGGTGGGATAGCTGAGGCTTATTATGGTGTTCCTAAAGAGATAGAAGAGAAGGTTTATGAGTATTTGCCTGATGAGTTTATTGAGATTTTAAGAAAGTTTCGAGAAATTATCGAAATCTCTTAAAAACCCGTTTAAAATCTAAACTAACATTACAAGTGGTCTCTTTAAAGTTGTAGCTCTCTTGTAAAAAGTCGCCCTCTTTGTCGTATTTTGAGTTTTTAAGTTTGTAGACTTTGGCTCTTAAGTCATTGGGGTAGACTAAGATGTAGTAGTTGACTTTCTCTTTTTCATAAATCTCAAATTTGTATTTTTCATCTCTTTTAGCTGTCGATTTTGAGATGATTTCAACAACAATTTCAGGTGCTTTGGTAAGGTAACTCTCATTGGTCTCACCACAAGTAAGAACAATATCAGGTTTTAAAATGGTATCATCACTTACTTTGTAGTCAATCTCCCCTAAAACTTCACACTGAGTACACTCTTCAAGTTGATTTTGAAGTTCTGTAATAATCATAGTTGCTAAACTTTGATGTATTCTCATAGGAGCAGGTGCCATAGCAAGAGGAATACCATCAATAAGTTCCCATTCACCTTCCCACTCTTTGTAGTCATCGTAAGTATAATATTCAATGGCTTGTGCTAATGGTGGCATGAGTTTCTCCTTGGGTATTAATATTTTGATTATAGCAAAGTTTGGTTAAGGCGACTATTAGCTACAACGTTAAAGTCTAGTATGTTATGATTTTGTGAGTGCTGCTTAATAGATGCATATGAAAAGCGTTAATTTCTTAAGGAGATATAGATGAAATACTACCTAATAATAGACCTAGAAGCAACTTGTTGCAAAGAGAGAACCATAACACGTGATAAGATGGAGATTATAGAGATAGGGGCTGTTATGATTGATGCTGTGACTCTAAAAATAGTGGATGAGTATGAGATATTTATAAAACCCATACTGAACCCTACACTCACAACCTTTTGTAAAACACTTACAACCATAACCCAAGATGATGTAGATGAGGCTATAGGTTATAAAGAAGCATTAGCAGACTTTAAAAAGTGGTTTAGTCAATATGATGACTTTCTCTTTTGTTCATGGGGCGACTACGACAAGAGCCAGTTTTTACAAGATTGTAAGCTACATGGAGTTGAATACCCTTTTTCTGATGAACATCTCAATATAAAAAAAGAGTTTGCAAAAGTACAAGGTGTTAAACCTTGTGGCTTAGATACAGCTTTAGCTCATGTAAATTTAGAGTTGGTAGGTACGCACCATCGAGGGATTGATGATGCTCGTAATATGGGTCGGTTGATGCCATTTATAGTAAAGTAAAAAGGAGAAGAATGTTCAAACCTTTATGGATTTTTGAGAGAAGAGTTTGAGATTGAATAAGAGAAAGGATTTAAAGTGAGAAGTTTAATGGTGACAATAGTATGGTTTTTATTAACAGTTAATCTATTAGCAAATGAAGAGCATGTTCAAAATGATGACAATAGTACAAAATATGAGATATATACCTTAAATGATTATCTGTCATTAGGGGATAAAAAGAGAAATCTTGATGAGTTAGCTTATAGTAAAAAACAATTTGAATATTTTGATAAAAAATTTGATGATATAAATATGACAAAAGGAAAACCAATAGTTTTAGATGATGAATATGAAAATATTTTGGATGTATTAAAAGATGAGGCTTTTTTAAAAAGATTTTCTACTGAAAATCTCTCATTTGTTATTTATGAAAAAAATAAAATGATGCCGATTCTCTTTTCAAAATGTGGTTCTTGTATTGGTGGTACTAAATATTTCATGGTACTTGAAAAAAATATTTTAAAAAATATAATTATAGATCAAGTTGTATATGACTTGGTAGAACCAATTGCTTGTGAAGAATAACAGGAGACAAAACATGAGTATAAATCAAGACAACATAACAAAAGCATGGTTCTTTGCATCACGTGTACATAAAGAACAGTTTTATCCTGGGGAGGAATTGCCCTACATAACCCATATAGGGAATGTAATGATGGAAGTCATGGCTGTGAGTTCACGGCTTGAAAACCCTGAATTAGCAATAATGTGTGCAATACTGCATGACACTATAGAAGACACTTCTACAACTTATGCAGATATTGAAAAAGAGTTTGGAAAAGCTGTAGCAGATGGGGTAATGGCTTTGACTAAAAATGAGACTTTAGCAACCAAAAGAGAGCAGATGTTGGACTCTTTGGCACGAATAAAGATGCAACCTAAAGAGGTGTGGGTAGTAAAAATGGCTGACAGGGTTTCAAACTTGGGAAAACCTCCACACTATTGGAAGGCTGAGAAAGTGAAAGCCTATAGAGATGAAGCCAAAATAATTTTAGAGTATTTGCTTGAAGCAAATGAGCTTCTAGCCATTCGACTTCAAGAAAAAATAGATAACTATACTAAGTATATCTAGTCTCTATTTCTTATGCTTTTTTGTAGGTTTACAAGCTTTTAAGTCAGCTATGTTTAGGGCATTTTCTATACATGTTTTACGTTGGTTCATTTTAGAAATATGATTTGTAATTCTGTTGACTACTTTGGTTTTCTTTTCTTCAAAGGTCATGCCTTTTTTGAGCTTAAATGGCTTGTTTTGATGCTTTTGTACTCTACAAGTTTGCATTTCGTTTAAAGAAGTGGCATTTTGCATACACATTTTACGTTTAGATGCATTTACTAGCCGTTGAGTAATTTTAGAAATTTTTTGATCTTTTTTTTGATTAAAGTTAGTAGTATTGTCTGCAAACGTAGCAGTTGATAAACTTAGTAGTAAAATAGTTGTTGTGAAAATCTTCATGACTGTAGTCCTAATAATTAGATGTTGGTATGTTATAATTTTACTGTGTATGATTTGTGTTTATAAATACAAGGAAGATTTCAGTGAAGAGAGACCATGCAAGTAACCCAACCAAGTATTGACTATATCTCCTATGAAGATGTAACTTCTAACACTACTTTAGAAACCGTTATCTACCCCAATATGTTTAAAAACTACTACTGGTCTGATGACTTTTCGGCAAAGAACTATGTAGCATTAGCAAAGGCTGGTTTTATCTCTGTGACCGAAGAGTATAGAGGTGAGGAATTTTTAATTCCAGAGATACAGTACAAGTATGCCCTTTTAGATTTTGAAGATTTGCACATAAGTAAAAAAGTAAAGAGGTTACTAAAACAGAAAAGTTTTATTTTAGAGTTTAGTAGTGAGCTAGATGAGGTTTTTGAAGCGATAAATGCCTTACATAAAAGCTCTTGGCTAATGCCTAAATATCTAAATATGCTAAAAGAGACACAAAAAGAAAAGAGCAGTTTTAAAGTACAGTCGGTTAAGCTAAGAGAAGATGGTACATTGGTAGCAGGAGAGGTAGGTTACATAATAGGAAAAACCTATACGAGTCTGAGTGGTTTCTCCAATAGAGAAAAACGTTACAGAAACTATGGAACAGTTCAGTTGGTGCTTTTGGCAAAGTATCTTGAAGAGAATGGCTTTGACTTTTGGAACTTGGGACATCCATACATGGACTATAAGTTAGCACTGGGTGCTAAGATTTATGAGCGTGAAGATTTTTTGAAGCGTTGGAAAGTATCTATTTTAAAGGAAAAATAAAATGATAATCTACATACACGGTTTTGGAAGTTCAGGTCAGGGTGGTAAGGCGAATCTGTTTCGTGACTATTTTAAAGGTAAGGGGCAACCTTACATTGCTCCGTCACTCTCTTACGTGCCTGAACTCGCCATAAGTACACTCGAAGAGCTAATAAACTCTTACGATGAGGTGCAGTTAATAGGCTCATCTTTAGGTGGGTATTATGCTGTCTATTTGGCAGAAAAGTATGGACTAAAAGCTGTGCTGATTAATCCTGCTGTTCAGTCATCTAAGACACTACAAAGAGCCGTAAATCTACAAGGAAATGCACCTAACTATTATGATGGTAGCAGTTTTGAGTGGAATGAAAAGCACTTAGAGATGTTAAAAGCTTACAGTGTAGAGCGTGTTGAGTCTGACAGCTATCTTCTACTACTTCAAAAGGGTGATGATGTGTTGGACTACAGAGAGGCAATGGAGAAAATTCCTAATGCTCAGTTGGTTTTAGAAGAGGGTGGAACGCATCCTTTTGAAGGGATTGAGAGGTATTTTGAGAGAGTGGAGGAGTTTTTGTTATAATACGTAAAAAAGAAATTTTATGACCTACCCAAAAGCAAAAAAAATCCCAAAGACCCTAACAAAGCACAACCATGAACGTATAGACAACTACTACTGGTTAAATGAGAGAGAAAATCCAGAAGTTATTGAGTACCTAAATGCTGAAAATGCTTATACAAAAGCTATGCTAGAACCTACTGAAGCTCTGCAAAAAGAACTCTTTGATGAGATAACAGCGAAGATAGTTAAAGATGACAGCTCTGTTCCTTATGAGAGTGATGGGTATTGGTATTATGCTCGTTATGAAGATGGGAAGGACTATCCTATCTATTGTCGTAAAAAAGAGACGCTAGAAGCTGATGAGGTGATTCTTTTAGATGTAAATGTCTTGGCTGAAGGTCATGCCTATTATGCTGTGGCTGGTTTGAGTATTAGTCCTGATAATAGAATGCTCTGTTATGGTGTGGATAATGTAAGTCGGCGTATCTACACGCTTTACTTTAAAAACCTTGAGACAGGTGAGACGCTTGAAGAGACCATAGAAAACACAACAGGTGGAGCAAGCTGGGCAAACGACAACAAGACGCTTTTCTTTACTCAAATGGAGAAAGAGACCTTACGAGCTTATAAGATTTTTAGATATGAGTTAGGTTCAGGAAAACAGACAGAAGTTTACCATGAAAAAGATGATACTTTTGGAGTTTCAGTCTCTAAATCTAAGTCAAAAAACTACATTATGATAGAGTCGTACTCTACGCTCTCTACTGAAACACAAATTTTGTTGGCAGATGAACCCTTGGATGAGTTTAAAATGTTTGCTAAACGTGAGCGAGACTTAGAATATACCGTAGAACATAAAGATGATAAGTTTTACATAGGGACAAATTATGAAGCTAAAAACTTTAGACTCATGGTCTGTGGGTTAGAGGCTACTAGTAAGGAGAACTGGAGAGAACTCATAGCTCATAGAGAAGATGTTCTTTTAGAAGGTTTTGAGCTTTTTAATGACTATTTGGTTTTAGAAGAGAAGCAGAATGGGTTAACGCATATTCGCATTATTAATACTCAAACAGATGAGTCCTACTATTTAGACTTTGGAGAAGAGGTTTATGATGCTTATGTCTCTACCAATCTTAATGTTGACACTCACTTGCTCTCTTATGGTTACAACTCTTTAACCACGCCTGACTCGACCATTGAGTTTAATATGCAGACAAAAGAGAAAAAGCTTTTAAAAGAGACTAAAATACTTGGTGACTTTAACAAAGATGACTATGAGAGTAAAAGGTTATGGGCAACAGCTAAAGATGGGAAGAAGATTCCTATCTCTATTGTCTATAAAAAGAGCTTAGTTTTAGATGGCTCAAACCCTTTACTTCAGTATGCTTATGGCTCTTATGGTTACGCTACTGATGCATCATTTTCTATTTCGCGACTCTCTTTACTAGACAGAGGTTTTGTTTATGCCATTGCCCATGTACGAGGTGGTGATGAGTTAGGACGTGCTTGGTATGAAGATGGTAAATTACTTACAAAGATGAATACTTTTACCGACTTCATAGCCTGTTCAGAGTTTTTAATAGCAGAGGGCTATACCTCAAAAGAGAAGCTTTTTGCACAGGGTGGAAGTGCAGGGGGAATGCTTATGGGTGGTATAGTAAATATGCGTCCAGAACTCTATAAGGGAGTGGTGGCACAAGTTCCTTTTGTGGACGTGGTAACAACCATGCTTGACGATACCATTCCTTTGACCACAGGTGAGTACGACGAGTGGGGAAACCCAAATGAGAAAGAGTACTATGGCTACATGTTGGCTTATTCGCCTTATGACAATGTAGAGAAAAAAGCCTACCCAAACATGCTAGTAACCACAGGTTTACACGACTCACAAGTGCAGTACTGGGAACCTGCCAAATGGGTAGCAAAACTGCGTGACTATAAAACTGATGACAATATGTTATTAATGCACATAAACATGGACACAGGACATGGTGGACCTAGTGGGCGTTTTAAGGCTTTTAAAGAAGTGGCGATGGTTTATGGGTTTATTTTGTCTTTGATAATGGAGTAATTGATGATAGTTTTGATTATACAACCCCACTTCATCACTTGGGCTTTTTAAGCCTATATTAAAATCCATCAAAGAGACTGGATACACTACCGAGTTTTAACTGAAGTAGAAGCCGTAGTCGAAACAGTTAAGGTTTTAGAATAGTTACATATTATGATTAATTTTAAGAAAAATACTTTTAAATAAAAATATATTAATTTTTTTTAAAAATAGAGAGTATACTTAATTGAAAAATTAAAGAATGGGTAATTATGAATAAGATGAAGTTGGTAAATTATGTATTGTTTAGTAGTCTCTTTATAGGTTGTGGAGGTGGTAGTAGTACTTTAGCTAATATCGCTCCTATAGCTATAGATAAAACTATTACATTAAATGAAAATAGAAAGAAGAAAGTTGTACTTGAAGCAAGTGATGCAGAGGGAAATACTCTTACTTATAAAGTAGTAAAAGCTCCTTCTCATGGTACATTTAAAAATGGTATTTATATACCAACAGCTGGTTATGTAGGTACCGATAGCTTTACTTTTATAGTTAATAATGGAACTGTAGATTCTGAACCTGCAACGATTACGATTATGATTACAGCAGATTTTGATGGTGATGATATATCTGACGTAATGGATACAGATGATGATAATGATGGAGTTTTAGATATCAATGATGTTTTTCCTTTAGATGTTACTGAAAGTGTAGATACAGATGGAGATGGAATAGGGAATAATGCCGATAGAGATGATGATAATGATGGAGTTTTAGATATCAATGATGTTTTTCCTTTAGATGTTACTGAAAGTGTAGATACAGATGGAGATGGAATAGGGAATAATGCCGATACAGATGATGGTGATGGTATTTCAGATTTGGACGAGATAGCTAATGGCAGTAATCCTCTAGTTTCAGAGTTTGTGACAATATCTGGTAAAATAGAGTATGAGCGTGTTCATGCTACGCATAATAGTAGCTCTTCAGGATTAGATTATAATAATATTACTACAGAAACAGCCAAGCAAATTATTGTTAAAGTTATTGATAGTATGGGTAATACTATTGCAACTACATCTACTGATGATAATGGTAACTACTCCTTTGTACAGCTTCCTAAAGAGACTCTTCTTAAAATTCGTGTGTATGCAAAGCTATTAAAATCATCAAGATGGGATGTTAAAGTTATTGACAATACCAATGAAAATGCACAGTATGTTTTAGAAGGAGCCTTAGTAAATACAGGTACATCTAATTCTATTCGTAATCTTAAAGCTACAGCTAATGATAAAAAATCTCCACCCTTTGCCATACTCGATTCAATCTATCTTAGCATGAAAAAGGTTCTTGGTGCTGACGATTCTATTGTTTTTCCTCCACTTAATATGAACTGGACAGTAAATAACGTAGAGTCAGGAACTTACTTTGACGGAAATGACAACATTATGATTCAAGGTGACCAAAATGGTGATAGTGATGAGTATGATAACCATGTTATAATTCATGAATGGGGTCACTATTTTGAAGCTAAGTTTTCAAGAGCAGATAGTATTGGAGGTCAACATGGTTATGGAGACAGTTTAGATATTCGTTTAGCATTTGGTGAAGGTTGGGGAAATGCTTGGTCTGCTATTGCCACTGATGACCCTATCTATTTTGATACATTTCAAAGTAGTGGATGGAACATGAATATAGAAACAGCTTCTAAAAATAACCCTGGTTGGTTTTCAGAAGCTTCTGTTCAACGTATACTCTATGACCTATACGATAGTAATGATGATGGTTTCGATACTTTAAGTTTAGGTTTTAAACCACTTTATAATGTATTTGTAGGTGCTCAAAAAACGACTCCTGCATTTACAACTATCTTCTCATTTATAAAAGCATTAAAAGATGAAAATGTTGATGAACAAGGAGCTATAGATAGTATTGTAGGGAGTGAAAGCATTGCAACTATTACAGATATTTGGGGAACAGGTAGAAGCAATAGAGTAAGTTCATATCCATATCATGATTTAGAAGTTGGGGGTAGTGTTAATATAACAATAAATACTAATGATGGTTTATTTAATAAATTAGGTAATCATCAATATGTTAAGTTTAATATTGCTACAGCTGGAAATTATGCTATTAGAGTTAATCAGACAAATGGAACCAACAGTGACCCTGATTTTGTTTGGTATAAAACTTCTCCATTTAGGTGGTTAAATAAGTCAGATGGTGTGCCAAATAGTGGTGTTGAAGAGACTTCTACTTATTTTGAAGATGGTAAGTATATTCTTGATATAATTGATGCAAGTAATGTCTCTAAAGCAGAATATAGTGTAACTATAACACCTCAATAAGTTTAAAAAATGAGAGCTTAACGTAAAGCGTTAAGCTCTTCATGAATTTTATCCAAATTTTCTCTCTCTGCTTTTAGTTTTTCCAATCTCAATCTCTCTCTCTTTGATGCAAAATAGAATGCTCCAAGCATACCAATATAAGCCAAAATAGAGATAATAAGAGAGCTTATTTCTATAAATTTAACAGAAGTATTTATATTTATATCTTGTAAAGTCTTATTCATAAAATCTGGAAAAAAGGTACTACCTAAACAGATAGAGATAGCAAGAGTAAATAGTAATGAAAAAAAAGTTCTAAAGTTCATGGTTTGTCCATATTAATATGATTTTTTTAGTAAAATAACATACTATAACAAAAAAAGTTAAAAGCCTTTTAAAACTGTGTTATATAAGGTGTTAATCTCTTTATCTTCTATATGTATTGTACTTTTTGTGTTGAAAAGTTTAAAAATTGACTTTTTATTTAGGGGTGCTGCATAGATACAGTGTGGATGTGTAGGTAAAAAAGCACGCATAAGTCCTACCTCATCATCTAGTACCTCTTCACAAACATGACAAAAGCCGTTATCATAAAGTCTTCCCTCATGCTCAAGAAGTTCCATATATGCCTCTATAACCAAACGTTTTGGATTTTGTTTCTCCCATCGGTTTGCAATTTGCAAGAGTAAATTAAAATAGAAACTATCTATTTCAGTGGTCTCTTTCAAGTGTGGTTCAAAAAGTTTGATAAAATTTTGCCAAACTAAAAGGTGATTTGCTGAGAAAATCCAAGGAAAAGAGAGTTGAGAGAGGCTACGCATTTGGGGCATAAAATTGTTTTGAGACTCTTTCTCTTCAAAATCCACTAAATTACCTATTTGTAAAATGGAGTGTCTTGCTCCAAAGAATCTCCAGTAGCTTTTAACAGAATTATTGGTAAGAACGGTAACAACTATATCTTCATTTTTTGCTTTTCTTATGTTAATTATGAAACCACGCATTCCTCTACCTAATCTTAAACTTTTTTTAGATATTATCGACCCAATTTGGGGGGAATATTTTAGTAACCCTAACAGATATTAATTAAAGGTTGGCTTATGCAAGATCTCTTTACGTCGTTTAAAGATAACTGTGGTTTTGGTCTATTGGCATCAATTGACAACAAACCCACTCATAAAAATTTGGAAGATGCTATTACTTCACTAGAGAGAATGATGCACAGAGGTGCAGTCGCAGCAGATGGTAAAAGTGGAGATGGTTCAGGTCTTCTTTTATCAATTCCAAAATCTTTTATGGCACAAGAAGCAAAAAAACAGAATGTTGAGCTTCCAGAACAGTATGCAATTGCTATGGTTTTTAATAAGGATGAGAAAGATTTTGAACTGTTTGACAAATATTGTGATGCGAATGATTTGAGAATAATTATGAAGAGAGAAGTGCCTGTAAATACAGATGCTCTTGGAGAGTATGCTCTGAAGCTTTTACCAAAAATTACACAAGTATTTGTTACACCAAACTCTATTATGTCGTATAAAAGATTTGATGCCATGGTCTACTTAACACGTAAAGAGATAGAACATGCATCAAAAGGGAGTGACCTTTATATAACCTCTTTTTCTAGTTCCACGCTCTCCTATAAGGGCTTGGTAATGCCCACACATATTAAAGAGTTCTATATAGATTTACAAGATGAAGCTTTTCAGATTTCATTTGCACTCTTTCACCAACGATTCTCTACCAACACACTTCCAGAGTGGAGATTGGCTCAACCATTTAGAGTGATTGCTCATAACGGTGAGATAAACTCTGTAACGGCTAACCGATTTAATGTTGCCATTAAAACAGGCTCTTTAAAATCAGATGTCTTTTCAGATGAAGAGTTAAAAAGAATTTCAGCAATTATTCAAGACAACATGAGTGATTCTGCCAGTCTTGATAACTTTTTAGAGTTTTTACATGCCAATGGTATGGACTTTTTTAAGTCTGCTAGAGCACTGCTTCCTGCACCATGGCATAATGCCCAAAATATGGATGCCGAACTAAAAGCATTTTATGAGTTTACAAGTGCATGTTATGAGCCTTGGGATGGTCCAGCTGCTGTGAGTATGACCAATGGTAGATTTATTGGTTGTGTGATTGATAGAAATGGACTTAGACCTTCGAAATATATTATTACAAAAGACAATAGATTATTAATCTCTTCTGAGTATGGTGTACTTAAAATACCTGATGAAGATATTGTAGAGAGAGGCAAGTTAAACTCTGGTGAGATGATGGGACTTGACCTTAAAACAGGTGAAATACTTAAAAACGAAGATATTAATGATTACATTAAAACGGGTACACCATATTTTAAATGGCTTAATAAACATATGACCTATCTTCAAGAGTATGAGTTTAATGGTGAACTAGATACTGTAAATAGTCGAGAGATGGAGGCTAAACAGCGTTACTTTAACTATACACTGGAGCTTATGAGAGAAGTTATTCGCCCTATGATACAAGAGGGTAAAGAGACTACAGCAGCGATGGGAGATGACACACCGTTAGCAGCTTTCTCTAATGAGCAGAGAAACTTTACTGATTTCTTTAGACAAAAATTTGCACAAGTAACGAACCCTCCTATTGACCCAATTCGAGAGAAATCAGTAATGAGTTTAAATACTGGTTTTGGACCAATTACGAATGTACTTGAAGAGTGTGAAAATAATGCTAAACGTATAAAAACAACACTGCCTATTATGTCTGAGCAGCGTCTTAAGTTACTTTTAGCGTTCGGTGATGAGTCTAATCCTAAATATAACGAGAGATATAAAGCTAAAAATTACAGTACTGTTTTTGAATCTGATTTAGAGAACTCTCTTAAAAAATTAGTCGATACTATAGTTCATGATGTTAGAGAGAATGGCATAAGAACCATTACACTTGATGATAGAGATATTAGTGAACATACAAAAGTTATTCCTATGTTAATGGTGATTGGTCGTCTAAATCAAGAGTTGGTGAATACTCAATTACGACATTTAACCAACATTATCCCTATTACTGGTGAGATGTTTGACCCTCATTCAGCTGCTCTGATGTTAGGTTATGGTGCAACAGCCATCCATCCATACCTCTTTTTCTATACTATTACAGAGTTGCTTGAAGAGGGTGAAGATGTAGAGGCAGCACTTAAGAAAGCAAGAAGAGCAATTGGTGCTGGTATTCTTAAAATTATGTCAAAAATGGGTATCTCTACTTTAGCAAGTTATAGACACTCCAAACTCTTTGATATCCTTGGACTTAGTGATAAAATTGTAGCTGACTGTTTTGCTGGTTCTCAAGCTTTCCTATCTGGACTCTGTTATGCCGATATAGAAGAGAGATTAAACTCTAATCATACAAGGGCATTTACAGATGCTTTTGAGGGCAAGTCAAAAGCACTCTATAAAGGTGGTTTTTATAAGTACAAAAGTGGAGAAGAGTTTCATGACTTCTCTCGTGCCACTATTGTAGCTATTCAAGCTTCTGCTGACAGTGGTGAAAAAAGTGAGTATGAAAAGTTAAAAGTTTTAGTTGATAAAAGAGATAAGAAGTTTATTCGTGATTTCTTTGAGCTTACAAGTGATAGAGAGGCTATTTCAGTTGATGAGGTTGAACCTAAAGAGCGTATTTTTAAAAGATTCTCATCGGCTGCTATGTCTATGGGGTCTATTTCACAAGAGGCACATGAGACCTTGGCGATGGCTATGAATCGTATAGGTGCTAAGTCAAACTCAGGTGAGGGTGGAGAAGACAAACGAAGACTTCATGACCCAGAGTTGAACTCAAAAATAAAACAGATAGCATCTGGACGATTTGGGGTTACACCTGAGTACTTACGTTCGGCTGAAGAGATTCAGATTAAAGTAGCACAAGGTGCAAAACCAGGTGAGGGTGGACAGCTTCCAGGAGCGAAGGTTACACCACTAATTGCAGAATTACGATATACCAAACCTGGGGTAACACTTATCTCCCCTCCACCTCACCATGATATCTACTCCATTGAGGATTTGGCACAGCTTATTTTTGATATGAAGCAAGTTAATCCAAAAGCCAAAGTTGCTGTTAAATTGGTATCTACAGCAGGTGTTGGAACCATTGCAGCTGGTGTGGCAAAATGTTATGCCGATAAAATTATTATCTCTGGTGCCGATGGTGGAACAGGGGCCGCACCTATAGGGTCTATTCGATTTACAGGTAACCCTTGGGAGCTTGGACTGATAGAAGCTCACAACGCACTAAAAGCAAATGGGCTACGAGAAAAAGTTACTATAGAGACTGATGGAGGATTAAAAACAGGTTTAGATGTTGTAAAAGCTGCAATATTTGGGGCAGAAGAGTATGCTTTTGGTACAGCTGCTTTGGTCGTTGTTGGTTGTAGAATGTTCCGTGTTTGTCACCTTAATACTTGTAATGTTGGTGTTGCAACTCAAGACCCAAAACTTAGAGCAAAATTCTCAGGTAATGTTGAAAAAGTTGTTAACTACTTTACTCTACTTGCAGAAGATGTTCGTGAAATTCTTGCTTCTCTTGGTTATAAATCACTTGAAGAGATTATTGGTAAAAACCATCTCTTAAAAGTTATTGATGATGAGTTTGCTAAGAAATTCTCATTAGAGAAGTTGCTCCATAAACTCGATGGTATAGATACTTGTCAAGAGCCATTTAATGAACCATATGATAAAAATGAGTTTGAAAAAGAGTTGGTAGAGAAGCTAATGCCGACCATTAAAGACCCTTCATCTCCTATTACTTTAGATTTAGAGATAGATAACTTAAAAAGAAGTTTTGCTACTAGAATTTCAGGTGAAATTGCTAATCTCTATGGAGATAAAGGTCTACCAAGAGATACGATTAATTTGAATTTAACAGGTAAAGCAGGACAATCACTTGGAACTCTCCTTGTAGAGGGTATTAACATTAAACTGGTTGGTGCAGGAAATGACTATGTAGGTAAAGGAATGAGTGGTGGGTCTATCTCTATTACCTCACCCCTTCAAAATGCTTCATTGGCAGGAAACACTTGTCTCTATGGTGCAACAGGTGGGCGACTCTATGTTACAGGTTCAGTGGGTGAAAGATTTGCTGTTCGTAACTCTGGAGCAAATGCAGTAGTAGAAGGTACAGGTGACCATCCTTGTGAGTACATGACAGGTGGTACGGTACTTATTCTTGGGAAAACAGGTTCTAATTTTGGTGCTGGTATGACAGGTGGATTGGCATTTATTTACGATGAGACCAATGAGTTCTTCGAAAAAGTAAATAGAGAGTTGGTTGAAGCTGTTAGAATAGATACTGACGATAGAGACCAAGAGATGTTTATGATGAAGAGACTATTACAAAACTATTATAATGAGACTAAGAGTGCAAAAGCTAAAATGATTTTAGATAACTTTAGAATAGAAATTTCTAAGTTTTGGATGGTTGCTCCTAAAAATATGGAAGCTACGTTAATTGTAGAGAAGAAAGGTGAGTAGTTTTACTCTTTCTTGATAACGGTTATGGTATAATTTCGGCAATATAAAAATGGAGCATCTAATATGAATTTTGCAAACCTTTTTTCTAGTATGATTGGTAGTAATAACAGTGCAGAGAGTGAACATAATAATTGGATTAAGTGTCCCAAGTGTTTGGCACTTATGTATTATAAAGAGGTTGACTCTAAGTGTAATGTTTGTCCTAAATGTAACCATCATTTTAGAATAAATGCAGCGAAGCGACAAGAGTTTTTATGTGATGAAGGTAGTTTTGTAGAGTATGATGCTTCTTTAGCACCAATTGACCCTTTAAAATTTATAGATAAAAAATCATACAAAAAGCGTCTTGAAGAGGCAAAAGCTAAAACAGGTAAGACTTCATCTGTTGTTTCTGGTTCTTGTACCATCAATGGCATAGATACTGAACTGGTTATTTTTGATTTCTCCTTTATGGGTGGGAGTTTAGGTTCTGTAGAGGGTGAAAAAATAGTACGTTCTGTTAACCGTGCTATTGAGAGAAAGTGTGGATTTATTATTATCTCTGCTTCTGGTGGAGCTAGAATGCAAGAGAGTACTTTTTCACTGCTTCAAATGAGTAAAACTTCTGCTGCTTTAAATCGTTTGCATCTTGAAGGTTTGCCCTTTATATCTCTGTTGACTGATCCTACTATGGGTGGTGTTTCTGCTTCATTTGCAATGCTTGGTGATATTATTATCGCTGAACCTGGAGCATTGATTGGTTTTGCAGGACAGAGAGTTATTAAGCAGACTGTTGGTGTTGATTTGCCAGAAGGTTTTCAGCGTTCAGAGTTTTTACTTGAGCATGGTCTTATAGACATGATTGTTGATAGAAATGATATGAAAGATACTATTTCTGGGTTACTAAAACTCTTTTTAGAAGACAACCCAAAGGTGAAACAGACCTAATATGATATATGCTTTACTCGATAAAGAATCTCTCTTAAAAAGAGGTCTCTCTTTAGCTAAACTCTCCCAAAAAATTCAGTTTTTAGATATTCCTATTGCTCAATATCGTAATAAAACAGGCTTTTTAGAAGAGAAAAGAGAAGATTTACTTTTAATTCGTAAATTTTATAAAGGTAAGCTAATTGTTAATGACACGATAGAGTTAATTGATTATGCTGATGGTTTACACGTAGGGCAAGATGATATACGAATCTATGATAGTAATTTAGATAAAGCAGTAAAGATAATCAGAGAAAAGATAGGTAAGAAATTATTGGGGCTTTCAACACATAATAGAGAAGAAATTTTAGAATCTAATGAACTGGATTTAGACTATATTGGATTAGGAGCATACCGAGGTACAGAAACTAAGTCAGAAGCAAAAGTTTTAGGAAAGGAAGCTTTAGAGTTGGCAAAACTCTCTAAACACCCTGTAGGGCTTATTGGTGGGGTTAAACTAAGTGATGTGTTTGATAAGCAGATAGCTTATTCTGTAATAGGAAGTGATTTATATGAAAATTAATATATATATTGTTGATAAAAAATCAAAAGACAAACTCTATGCTCCTCTTATAGAACACTACATAAAAATTGCTAAACCATTTGCAAAAGTAGAGGTTTTTGAAATCTTTACAAAAGAGATTAGTAAAGCACATGATATCTCTTCAGAAGCTTCACAAAAATCATACAGTATTGCGTTTCAGAAATATCTTAGTGGAGCCTATAATATAGCACTTAATCCATCAAGTAAAGAGTTAGATAGTTTTGAATTTTCAAATATGCTTAAGGATAGAGGGGTTATTAATTTCTTTATTGGTGGAGCTTTCGGGCTTGAGAGCACTTTTTTGAGACAATGTAATAATGATATATCTTTGGGTAAAATAACAATGTCACATAAGTTGGCAAAAGTAGTATTAATGGAGCAGATTTTTAGAGGTTTAACAATCTTAAATAATCATCCATATCATAAATAATTAGGAGAACATGCAAATATGTTGAATACAATAGAATTAAAATTTTTTAAAACAGCATTAGAAGAGAGAAAAACTAAAATAGAAAAGAATTTAAGTGCAACATCTATTGAGATGAATGAGATGAGAAGAAATGAACTTAAAGATGAAGGTGATCATGCAGCAATGTCACTTGAAACAGCAGTAGATAACGCTATTTTAGGACAACAAGTTAAAGAATTAGCAGAAATTGAACTAGCTTTAGGTAAAATCCAAAAGAATCTTTATGGCATCTGTGAAATGTGTGAAGAAGAGATAAATATTGAACGACTAAAAGTTAAGAATTTTGCTCGTTACTGCATTACTTGTAGAGAAGTTGTGGAGAAAGAGCAAAAATAAAGGAGTATTTATGCGTTTAGGCTTATATGTTTTAGCTTCCATAATATTAATGTTAATAGTAGGTGCTGTAGTTTATTCTATTGAACCAACAAATTATAGTTATAGTTATTTGGGTTTCACTATGGATTTACCTGTGGCCGTTTGGATAACCATACCAATGTTTTTACTTATGTTAGCATCTATTGTACATATGATGTTTTATAGTACGAAGAACTTTTTCAAATTTAAAAAATGGGAAAAAGAAGCGAGTAAGCTAAACGATGCGCTCTATTGGTCTCTATTACATGAACCTAAGACGCATAAATTTAACCTACCAAAACTCAAAGAGTCTGCCTCTTTATTGTCTGTTGCTAGTGTAACAGTAAATGGTACAGTTGATACTGTATCTGAAAAATTACGAGATGCACTAAGCCTTTTATCTGAAATAGATAGAGGGGAGTATGTTGATTTAAAATCAAAAAAACTGGCACATATTTTATCTGCTGATAACCCTGTTGTTCAAAAAAATATGATTAATCGTCTCAATAAAGTTGATACTTTTACAGAAGAGGTATTGCAAAACAAAGACAGTTACGATGAAAATATATTTAATTTGGCTTTGATAAAATTTGCTAATGAAGCTGATTTTGTTAAGGCAAGAAAGTATGTAAATGTTATGAACAGAGAAAGCTTTCTAATTTTATTGAAACGTGTAACTCGTGAGGATAATCTAGGAATTACTAAAGATATTTTAGATGAGTTTATTGTTGCTTTGGAAAATGAGCTAAAGTGTGCTGATTATCTTTTTATTACTACACTTACTATGAAACAACTTTCACCTGATGAAAACTTAAGCTTATGGAGAGAGTATGAGACAAAATATCCTAAGGCACAGATTGCTTACCTTTATCTTCTTTTTGAATATGAAATGATTGATAAAGCTGGAGAATACCTTGATGAACATGAAGAAGAGGACTTTAAACGTTTTAGAGCTCTGTATGATTTGAAAAAAGAACATAAAAAATATAAAATTACAGATTTAATGAATGTTCGTCATATTTGTGATGCTTAAAGAGACAAATGGTTACTTTAGATTTTTCTAAACCCCTCTTTGCCCTTGCCCCTCTGGCAGGGTTTACAGACCTTCCTTTTCGTTCAGTTGTTAAAAAGTTTGGAGCTGATTTGACGGTTAGTGAAATGATTAGCTCAAATGCTTTGGCTTTTAAAAGTGAAAAAACTTTTAAAATGTTAGAGAAAAATTCACTTGAAACTCCCTATAGTGTTCAGATAGCAGGTTCAGACCAAGGTATAATCCAAAAAGCTGTTGAGCTTTTAAATGAGCGAGAGGGTATAGATATTATAGATTTAAACTGTGGATGTCCTGCTCCAAAAGTTGTTAATAACTTACAGGGTTCTTCTCTTCTTACTGATTTACCTCGTATGGCTGAAACCATTAGAACTATAAAAAAATATTCCAATAAAGAGTATACTTCAGTTAAAATGCGTTTAGGATTTAATGAGAAGAATCATATAGAACAGGCCAAACTTTGTGAAGATAGTGGAGCTGATTTTATAGCTGTACATGGTCGAACACGAGCAGGTAAGTATAAAGCAGCTGTTGATTATGATGCGATAAAAGAGATAAAAGAGGCTGTCTCTATCCCAGTAATAGCCAATGGAGACATAAACAGTCCCGAAAAGGCAAAATGGGTTTTAGAGTATACAGGAGCCGATGGTATTATGGTTGGTCGTGGAGCTATTGGAAGACCATGGATGTTTCAATTGATGAAGAACTATATTAATGGAACAGGAGATGCAACTGTTACTTCTGCTTTGGTTCAAGAGGTTGTTTTAGAACACTTTGACCAAATGATAGCCCACTATGGTGAGCATGGTGCTTTAATTTTTAGAAAGCATTTACATACCTATTCAAAAGCAGGTTATCAAGGTGCATCAAAATTTAGAGATTTGGTAAATCGAATAGAAGATGTCTCTGAGATGAGAGATGTTACAAAAACATTCTTTTCTCAAGAGTATATAGTTTAGATAGCTTCAATTTCAGCTAAAATTTTTACAGCTGAACGGTCAATAACCATTTTTGCAAGTGCGATATTTCCATTGTCTTTAAAAATACTAAAAAAAGTAAGGTCTGTTGATTCATCAGTACCTTTGACATTTTTAATTAAAAAAACATGACCATCTATGGTTCTTGCTTCAAGTGTATTTGCAGCAGAAAAACCAATATCGAGCGATGACTCTGAAATCTCTAAAAAGGCATCATTAAAGACACTTGCTGAGTAAGCAATGTCATTATTTGTTCCCTCTTCATCTAAATAAAGTGTCTCTCCTCCTCTATTTAAAATAGCTGCTCCAAGGTACCCTTTTACCCCTTTTAATTTTTTCATTTGTTCTTCAAAATTAAACATCTTTTTTCCTTTGTATTGTTGTATTATTGTAAGTTAAGCATTATTTAGTTCAAGCATAAATTCGTTAAAATCTTTTTCATTTAACGTCTCCATTAATACTTTATATGAAGCCTCTATACCATCATTTTTTTCTATCTCTAGTAATTTAGCATATAGAGGTTCTATAGCTTTTCTAGCTGCTAATGACATCATTTTACGAGTTGAGACATAATTTCTGAAACTTCCATCAGGATTTAATGCAGGTCTAACATAAGCGAGTACCCAGTAAAAAGAGCCATTTTTTGTCATGTTTTTAACAAAAGCATGAACTTCATTGCCTTTTTTTAACTCATCCCATAGGTATTTAAAGACAACTTTTGGCATATCTGGATGACGTAGTATAGAGTGGGGTGCAAAAGTCAATTCTCTTTTATTGTAACCTGAAAGTTTATAAAAAATTGGATTGGCATATTCGATGTTCCCCTCTTCGTCTGATTTAGAGACAATAATATCAACAGCTTTTACTTCTATTTCGTCATTATTAGGTGTTGGTCGTTCCATAATTAGCCTTTACTCTATTTTTAGAAAGTGTATTGTATCTAAAATAAAATAAAAATGATGTAGAATAATTGGAAATTATATAATACTATTTGTTAAATAATATTTTATTGTGCTTGAATGTGATAGAATACATTTAAATTTTATAGGAATACAAAGGAGTTTAGAAAATGAGTAAAACGAAAGAACAATGTTTATCTATAATAGAAGAAAAATTTCTAAATTTAGAAACCGATTTCTCATCTAAACTTTTAATTGTTGAAAAAACTATAAAAGAGATAAGTGGTGCTGAATATGGGTTTATATATCTCTATAACGAAGAAAAGAATCAATTAAAGTTTTTAAGTGATGGAAAAGAGTTGGATATTACCATTGAATTTAGTATTGCAGAAGAGGTTCTTTTGACAAAAAAAGGTTTTTTTGATAATTATACGGCTAGTCATAAGAGATATAACCAAAAAGTTGATAATCCTTTAAATATAAAAATAAAATCACTTTTGTTAGTCCCTATATTTGATAAAGAGAAAGAGCGTGTTATCGGTTTAATCTCAGCAATGAATAGTGTTAATCATATTCAAAATTTTAAACGTTATGATATCCGTTGTTTGGGTTTTTTAAATTCAAAGATAAGAGAGATAATCAAACTTTTTCAGAAGGGAAATAGCGTCTATGAAAATAAACAGACCCCTTTAAAAGAGAGTAAAAAATCTCTTCTTAATGAAATAAAAAATCCTGAAACAAAAAAAACTGAAAATAAGAAAACAGAGGTAAAAAAATTATTATTAAAGTTGTCAGCACAAGAGGAAAAAATTAAAGAGTTAGAACAGCAACTACTGTTAAAGAACGAGAATGTAATTGATGATGTCTTAGTTGTAGATGAAGCATTATATCAAGAGACAAATAAGAGTACAAAACTAAAAGACATTTTAGAATTTTTAACAAATGAAGTAACCTATTTAGCACATGAAGAGCATAAAATATACCTTTTTTTAGAAATCATTAAAAACTCTTTACATAATAAAGAACAATTAAATTTTATAAACCATATGCTTGATAAATCAAAGTTGGTTCATAAATTGGCAAATGATTTATATAATCGTGAAAAAATGCCTATGCTTTATGAGGAGTTTGATATATATCAACTTATATCTAGTATAACCAATCTATTTGCTTCACCGTATAAAGAAGAGAATATAACTTTTAATGTTTTTATCCATCCTTTTGTACCTAGGCTATTGTATTCAGACATGATGAAACTTAAAAGCCTTATAACACATCTACTCAATAATGTATACGGATTGGTTAATAGTGGAGGGGTTATTGAACTCTCTGTAGATTATATTCAAGAGAAAGAATTTTTAAATATTGAGGTTAAGGCTATTAGATATACTCCTGGAAAAGATATTAAAAAACTATTTCAAAGTAATCCAATTAGTAGTTATAGCTTGACAAGTGCAGATAGTGGTTTAGGTTTAAGTGTTAGTAGCAATCTTATAAATATACTAAATGGAAAATTAAAACTATCAACATTTGGAGATGATGAACATGCATTTTGTGTAACTGTTCCCGTTAAGAGGGTAAAAGAGGTAGATAAAAAAGATTTTTCATCTAAAAAAAAGATAAAAATCGCCATTTTAATGGATAAGGAAAATAGACATGCTGCTCAAAATTTAATTCGTTACTGCAAAAGTATGGGAATTAAAGAGCGTGATATCATAATGTTTACTGATTACAAAAAAATGAATAATATAAAGTTTTCTCATCTTTTTTGTTTTGAAAATATGTTATCTAAACTAGTTGACTCTAGCAATTTTTCTTTCTTAATTATTTTAAAATATACAAGATCTAAAATTCAAAAAGATTCTTTTAATAATATAAAAATTTATGAATTTTATATAAACAGTTATTATGGACAAGAACTTCAAGAACTTTTTTTCCCAAATACTATATCTGAAAAAGCTTTACGAAAAACATTATTAGTTGAAGACTCCTTTCTTAAGAAATTTAATAAGCTTGTTAATAAGTTAAAGTTGTCTTAGTCTCTATTACTATTTTTGCTTAAAGTTTATCGCACTTTTCAATATTGCTAAAAGGGATATGGCTGCTATAAGTTCATAACCAATAGTCCAAGCTAAAAGAAAGGAGTTCATATCAGTTTTTCTATAAGTTTCTATATTGGCTTGTGCAATAATTAAGAAGATAAATATAATACCAATAATATAAGGAAGAAGGGCGAATATACTTAAACCAACTACATTGTTAACACTCTCTGGTAACTCTACAGGTTGGTCTAAAAATGCTTTTTCTGTTTTATTATTTTTATTCTCTTTAAAATTTTTTCTTCGTTTTATACTCTCTTGTTCTTCTAACGTTCTTTTGATTGCATTTCTATATGGGTCAGTTGGGTCGGTTATTATGGGCATAAAAAAGCTCCTTTTATTAATATAAAATTAAAAATATATTATACTTATTTAATATAAAAATTATAAATAAACTATCAATTAAACTATAACTTTTTATTAGATAAAATCCATTATATTATTTATTAGGCTTTATTTTGAAAACATTAACAATTATTGATACTTTTGGTTTTTTCTTTCGTTCATACTTTGCTCTTCCTCCCCTTAAAAATTCAGATGGCTTTCCCACAGGTCTTTTAACTGGTTTTGTGAATTTAATTGATACTTTGCATCGTGACCACAATACAGACTATATTGTCTTTGCTTTAGATTCGAAAGGGAAAACATTTCGCTCAGAGATTTACCCTGAATATAAAGCAAACCGTGATGCTCCACCAGAAGACCTTGTAAAGCAACTTCCTATTGCTATTGAATGGATACGAGAGATGGGCTTTGCTCACTTATCTAAAGAGGGCTATGAGGCAGATGATATCATTGCAACCTTAGCGAAGTATGGAAAAGAGCAGGGATTGAACGTACGCATAGTCTCTCATGACAAAGATTTGTACCAAATGATAGAAGATGGCAAAGTAGTCATGTATGATTCTCTAAAACGAAAAGAGATAACAGCCAAAGAGTGTTTTGAAAAGTTTGGAGTTTACCCTAAAGATTTTATAAACTACCAAGCTATTGTGGGCGATGCTTCCGATAATGTCCCAGGTGTTAAGGGCATAGGCAAAGTAGGGGCTAGTAAGCTTATAAATAAATATGGAACATTAGAAGCGATATATGATGACATAGAAAATGCAGGAACAGCAAACATTCAAAAGAAACTTTTAGAGTCCAAAGAGAATGCCTTTATGTCCAGAGAATTGGTCACTATGAAGCAAAATGTTTTTAAAGATTTTGACCTAGAGAGTTTTGCTTTTGAAGACAAGAACTACTTGACTTGTCTCTTAGATGAGTTTGAACGTTACGAGATGCGTAGAGCCATAGAGAAAGCAAAAGTAGGGGTAGACTTATCTGACATGCCTGAAGAGGAAGAGGAGAAAATGGCTTTTGAAGCCATTACCCTTGATAGCAAAGAGAAGCTTTTTTCTGTAGTAGATAAAATAGATGAAAACACGCTTGTAGCTTTTGATACAGAGACCACAGGGTTAGACACTAAAAAAGATAAAATAGTAGGTTTCTCTTTTGCTACGGATGAGACAAAAGCCTATTATGTACCCATAGCTCACTCCTACTTAGGCGTGACTGACCAAGTTAGTATAGATGATGCTATAGAAGCGATAAAAAACATATTAAAAGCCAAAGTGATAGGACAAAATTTAAAGTTTGACCTATCACTGCTCTATAACCAGTATGAAGTAGAAGAGATGGTACCTTTTGCAGATACGATGATAATGGCATGGCTTTTAAATCCAGGTACTAAAGTAGGGCTTGATGCTTTGGCAAAAAAGTTTTTTAGATATGAGATGAAACCTTTTAAAGAGATGGTGAAAAAAGGTGAAAATTTTTCCAATGTAGACATAGAAGCAGCAACCTTTTATGCAGCAGAAGATGCTTGGATGACCTTTATGCTTTATGGTGCATTAGATAAAGCGATGGATTTAGCCTCGATAACACACCTAAAAGATGAAGTAAAAACTGTCGAGTATCCGTTTATAAATACACTGATACATATGGAAAATAGAGGTATTAAGCTCAATATAGAAAAACTTAAAACCTTGCAAGAGAAGCTAAGTAGTAGAATTAATGAGTTAACAAAAGAGATTTATACCTTATGTGGCTCAGAGTTTAACATTAAGTCCACTCAGCAGTTAGGTGTGGTTCTCTTTCAGCACTTGGGTCTAAAGGGTGGAAAGAAAACAAAAACAGGTTACAGCACCAACGAAGCTGTACTTAGCTCCTTAAAAGATGAACATGAAGTGATTCCTAAAATTTTAGAGTACCGTACTACTCAAAAACTGCTCTCTACTTATGCTGAACCACTTCTCAAACTAGCTAAACAAGATGAAGAGAACCGTGTATACACCTCATTTTTACAAACAGGAACAGCTACAGGTAGGCTAAGTTCAAAAGACCCGAATCTACAAAATATCCCCATACGTTCAGAGCTGGGTCGTTCAGTACGTGAGGTTTTTGTAGCTAAAGAGGGGTATAAACTTCTAAGCATTGACTACTCGCAAATAGAGCTTCGACTCTTAGCCCATTTTTCTAAAGATGCCTCGTTAATAGAAGCCTTTAACAACGGTTTAGACATTCATATGGCAACAGCCATTAAGCTCTTTGGTGAAGAGGAGGCAGAAGCTAAAAGAAGCCATGCAAAGTCTGTAAACTTTGGTATTCTCTACGGTATGGGTCAGAAAAAACTCTCGGTAGAGCTAGGCATTAGTACCAAAGAGGCAAAAGAGATTATTGTGAGCTATTTTGAAGCGTTTCCTACCATTAAAAGCTTCTTGGAAAAAATTCAAGATGATGTTAAAAAGGTAGGTTATGTTGAGACCATTTTAGAGCGTAGAAGAGTGTTTGACTATGAAAATGCCACAGGTATGCAAAAAGCATCTTTTATGCGTGAATCGGTAAATACCGTTTTCCAAGGTTCAGCAGCCGATTTAATCAAGCTTAGCATGTTAGAAATAGAACGTGACATAGAAGAAAAACAAATAGATGGAGCCATGTTACTACAAATTCACGATGAGCTAATATTTGAAGTGAAAGAGCAGAGTGTTGAAGAGGTAGGAGAAAAGTTTAAACATATTATGAAAAATATCAAGAAGTTAGATGTGCCTTTAGAGTGTTCAGTAAGTATTGGTGATAGTTGGGGGGAGTTGAAATAGTTTCCCCCCCATACTACTTAGAAAATATTGCTCTATGTTCTATCATAGCACAGTAGTTTTGAACAACATTAATACCTGCTGCTTTTACTTTGTCAGCTGCATCATTATTAATAAGTTCTAGTTGTGTCCAGTAGGTTTTTACATCACCACGTGCTATTACGGCATCAGCGATGGCATCTAAGGCTGCTGGTTTCCTAAAGACCACGACCATGTCAACAGGAACATCTATTTCAGCTAAACTTCGATAGACTTTTTGACCTAAAATTTCATCTTCTTTTGGGTAGACAGGTATCATCGTATAACCAGCATCTCTTAGATACTCAGCAACATGATTACTTGCTTTGGTTGGATTTGGAGAACATCCTAAGACAGCAATAGTTTTAGCCTCTTCAAAATATTTTTTCATCTCATCCCGATTTGAGTTGACTCTTGGTAGTTCACATTCCATATTTAATCCTTTTGGCTATAATTCTTTTCAATATATTATCTAGGAAAAATTAATGTTAGATTTAAACTCTATAAAAAAAGCTCAAAAACGATTGGATGGGGTGGTACATCATACCCCTTTTTCATACGCTCCAATACTTTCTGAAATGAGTGGTTATAAGGTCTATTTGAAAAAAGAGAATCTTCAGCGAACAGGTGCTTTTAAACTTCGTGGTGCATTTAACAAGATAGCAACACTTGTTGAAGTGGGTCAAAAGGGTGGTGTGGTAGCAGCATCGGCTGGTAATCATGCTCAGGGTGTTGCCTTTTCTGCCAAACATTTTGGCATAGAAGCCACCATTGTTATGCCTGACTCTACGCCCTTAAATAAGATTCAAGGTGTAAAAGAGTTTGGGGCTAATGTTATTCTTTATGGCTCTAATTATGATGAGGCTTACTCTTATGCCATAGAGTATTCACAAAAACATAAGTTGGAGTTTGTTCACCCTTTTACTGATGATGAAGTGATGTCTGGACAAGGAACAGTAGCATTAGAGATGCTTGATGCTCAAAAAGATTTAGATGCAGTAGTAGTTCCTGTAGGTGGTGGTGGTCTTATTGCTGGTATGGCTGTTGCTATTAATACCATTAGTCCAAAAATAAAAGTAATTGGTATTGCTTCTGATGGAGCTCCTGCTATGAAGGAGTCCTATGATTCTAAACAAGCACATGGTACAAAAAGTGTCAAGACAATTGCAGATGGTATTGCAGTTCGTGATGCTTCACCTATTACATTAGAGCATATACTTAAAGAGGTAGATACTATAGAGTTGGTCTGTGAAGATGAGATAGCAGCTGCTATTTTATTTTTACTTGAAAAACAAAAGCTTTTGGTAGAGGGAGCAGGTTCGGTAGGTGTGGCTGCACTGTTACATGGAAAAATAGACTTACCAAAAGGTTCTAAAATTGGTATAGTTCTTAGTGGTGGAAATATTGATGTTACTATGCTTTCTCTTATTATCGAAAAAGGTTTAGTGAAATCTTCTCGTAAAATGAAGCTTTCAGTGGTGATGATAGATAAACCTGGTTCACTGATGCACTTTACAGAGCTACTTACTAAAGTAGGGGCTAATATCGTTCAAATAGGTTACGATAGAACGTCAACAGACCTTGAGTTTGGTGATGCTGTAGTTTCAGTTGATTTAGAAACTAAAGGTGTTGAGCATCAAAATGAGGTTAGAAAACTTTTAGATGAAAAAGGGTTTAAGTTTAGTGAATTACACTAAGCACCTTTACGATATAATCGCGACAATTTTAAAACTTCATAATATGGACTACACAGATGAGCGAAACCAAAAAAAATGTATATAACCCAAAAGAGATAGAAGAGAACTACTACAGACTTTGGGAAGAGAGAAACTACTTTGAGATAGATGGAAATAGGTCCATTCAACAACCTGACAAACACTTTACTATTATGATGCCACCACCAAACGTAACGGGTCGGCTTCATATTGGTCATGCTTTGACCTTTACACTTCAAGATATTATTGTTCGTTACAAAAGAATGGACGGCTATAAAACTCTTTGGCAACCAGGGGTTGACCACGCAGGGATAGCAACTCAAAATGTGGTTGAAAAACAGCTCTTAGCAGAGGGTACCACCAAAGAGGAGATAGGACGTGAAGCCTTTTTAGAACGTGCATGGCAACAGAAAGAGAACTCACAAGATGCCATTACTTCTCAACTTAGAAAATTGGGTGTAAGTCCTGCTTGGTCTCGTGAGCGTTTTACTATGGATGAGGGGCTTGGAAACGCTGTTAAGAAGTCTTTTAAACAGATGTATGACAACGGTTTTATTGTTCGTGATAACTATATGATAAACTGGTGTACCCATGATGGTGCTTTGAGTGATATTGAAGTAGAGCATGAAGACCACATGGGAAAAATGTATCATATTAACTACCCATTGAGTGATGGTTCTGGAAATATTACGGTTGCAACAACACGACCTGAAACCTATTTTGGAGATACAGCTGTTATGATTCACCCTGATGATACACGTCATAACCATTTGATAGGTAAAAAGATTAAACTCCCATTGATTGAACGTGAAATAGAGATTATTGCAGATAGCCATGTAGATATGGAGTTTGGAACAGGGTTTGTAAAAGTTACCCCAGCTCACGATACTAATGACTATGAAGTTGGAAAACGACATGACTTGGAGTTTATAACTATCTTTGATGAGAAGGGAATTTTAAATAGTTATTGTGGTGAGTTTGAAGGATTAGAGAGACTTGAAGCTCGTGAAGTGATTGTTAAAAAACTTGATAGTGAAGGATTTATAGTCAAGATAGAAGACCACCCTCACCAAGTTGGTCACTGTTACCGATGTAAAAATATTGTAGAGCCATATATCTCTAAACAGTGGTTTGTTAAAAAAGAGTTTGCCCAAAAAGCGATTGAAAAAGTAAACAATGGTGAGGCAGAGTTTTTCCCTAGCCATTGGATAAACTCTTATAATGCATGGATGAGTGAGCTAAGAGATTGGTGTATCTCTCGTCAGCTTTGGTGGGGACATCAGATTCCTGTGTTTTACTGTAATGATTGTGGTCATGAGTGGGTAGAGGAGGGGGATGCTCCAACTCATTGTGAAAAATGTGACTCTACAAATATCTACCAAGATCCTGATGTATTAGATACTTGGTTTAGTTCTGGTTTATGGCCTTTCTCTACTCTTGGTTGGGGAAATGGAGAGTTTGGAAAAGGTAGCTTATGGAGTGAAGATGATATGAAAAACTTCTACCCAAATAACCTGCTTATTACTGGGTTTGATATTCTCTTCTTTTGGGTAGCTAGAATGTTAATGATGGGTGAAAATATTACTGGAGAGTTACCATTTAAAGACATCTACTTACACGCTCTAGTTAAAGATGAGCATGGTGAAAAAATGTCTAAGTCAAAAGGGAATGTTATTGACCCTTTAGAGACTATTGATAAGTACTCTACCGATGCTTTACGCTTTACTTTAGCTGTTTTGGCTGTTCAAGGGCGAGATATTAGACTAAGTGAAGATAAACTAGAGCAGAGCCGTAACTTTACCAATAAGCTCTTTAATGCTACTAACTTCTTGCAACTAAATCAGAAGCACTTTGATGACCTTGACCCTGCAAACATTAAAACTCCTCTTGGGCGTTATATGTTGGCACGGTTTAATGTAGCTGTGAAAGAGACAAGAGAGTTTATGGATGTTTACCGATTTAACGACGCTGCAACCGTACTCTACCGTTTCTTATGGGGTGAGTTCTGTGACTGGGGAATTGAGCTAAGTAAAGCCTCTAAAGAGAGTGTAGCAGAGCTTGGAAGTATTTTTAAAGAGTCTATGAAGCTACTTCACCCATTCATGCCATTTATTACTGAAAATCTTTATATGAGACTTTCAGAGGAGACACTTGAAGAGGGCGAGTCTATTATGGTTAAGGCATATCCTACTGTAAGTGAAGTTGATGATGAAGTAATTAAACAGTTTGACCTTATTATGGAAGCGATTGTTTCTGTACGTCGTTGTAAAACACTTATCGACAAAGGAAACCAAAAGATAGAGAAAGCCTCTGTTAAACTTCCAAGTGGCTCAGACTTAGAGATGATGAAGCCATTTATTGAGAAGCTTGGAAAGGTTGAAGAACTTACGTTTGTAGATGAAAAAATAGCTAACTGTGTAACTGATGTTTCTGACAACTTAGAGACATTCATCTCTACTGATGATGTTGATATGTCGGCAATTATTGGAAAGCTTACTAAGCAAAAAGAGAAGCTCGAAAAAGAGATAGCTAAACTAAATGGAATGCTTAACAATGAACGATTTGTGGCGAATGCACCTGAACAGGTTATTGCTACCAATAGAAAAGCATTAGAAGAGGCTAGTGAGAAGTTAGCTAAGGTTGAGGGTGAGCTTAAGGGGTTTGCATAGGGTGTCGACTCCGTCTATACTATGTTAGAGATGTTGGGTATTCTAATTTATACCGTTTTTGTTTTATGTAGGGTGTAGTCGGTGACTACACCCTACATAAAAACCTCTCTTCAAACTCTTTAGCAGGAATGGCTCTACTACATAAAAAACCTTGGTAGTAGACATCTTTATCTATGTACATTAGTTTCTCTTTTTGCTCTTCTGTTTCAATACCTTCAACAATTATTTTATAATTAAACTGTTTTCCAATGGCGACAATACTCTTTACAAGTTCATAACTGTCTTCATTTGTCTCAATATCTGTAACAAAAGTCTTGTCAATTTTTAGCACTTTAAATGCAAATTTTTTCAAATAAGATAGTGAAGAGTAGCCTGTACCAAAGTCATCAATACTACACTCAATACCTATTGTTTTTAACTTTTTAATAATGGTTTGAGTATTTGAAAAGTTATCTAAAAGTGTGGTTTCTGTTAATTCTAATTTGAGTAGAGAAGGAGATATTCCTCCTTTTGTGATGCAGGTATTTAGTTGTTCTACAAAATTTACTTCATTTAATTGTCTAGCATTAATATTAATAGATATATATTCAAAATTAATAAGTTTATTTGTTTTCCAAACATGAAGTTGCCTACAAACTTCTTTAGCTACCCACCACCCAATTTTTGTAATTAGCCCTGACTCTGTAGCCATAGGTAAAAATCTATCTGGCATGATAAGACCTTGGGTGGGATGATTCCATCTAATTAATGCCTCTATGGCATTAAGTTTGTTGTTCTTCATGGAGACAATGGGTTGGTAGTATAGCTCTAGTTCATTTTTCTCAAGAGCAGATTTTAGGTCATGTTGTAAAGAGGTAAGTTCACGCTGTTGTATATCAAGAGAGTGGTCATAGAAACGAATGTTATTTAAACCTTCTCTTTTCGTTTGATACATTGCCATATCGGCTTGTCTTATAATATGCTCAGTATTGTTACTTAGAGGTTCTATCAGAACAATACCAATACTTGTAGTCATAAAAAGGTCCAGTCCTTCTATCTCAAATGCTGGAGTAAATATTTCTTTTATCTCTTTAGCCAACTCTTGTGCATATTTTTTTGTTTCACTCCTATCTATAGAATAAAAAGGAACAATCATAATGAACTCATCACCACCAATACGAGAAAGATATTTATTTGGAACGTTAACTGTTTGGAGTCGTTTAGCAACTTCTAACAGTAGTTTATCTCCCACAACATGTCCAAAAGTATCATTAATCTGCTTGAAGTGATTTAAATCCATATAAAATAGTATCGAGTGGTAGATTTTATGTTGCTCTTTTTTTATAAGCTCAAGCATATACTCTTGGTAGCTTCGTCTATTTGGTAAATCTGTTAATGCATCATGCAGTGAAATGTAGTTGATTTTTTCATAGGCTTCATGCTCCATGGTTTTGTCTTCTACTGTTCCGATTCCACCAATAATATTGTTCTCTTCATCAAGCAGTGCTGAACAGGTCAATTCAACCCATATTTTCTCTTCTTGAAAGGAGAAGTTATAGGAACCTATTAGTTCATGTGACTCTTTATCTTCAAGAACACTTTTCATGAGTTTTATGGCATTTTTGTCTTTTAAATTATTGAGGTCAAATCCATTTAAATTACCTCCTAAAGCAAATATCTCATCAAATAAGGCATTGTAACTAAGTATTTTCAACTCTTTATCATAGTAAAAGATACCAATAGGTGCTTGATTAAGCAATGAACTTAACTTTTTTTCTTTTAGGCTTAACATATCTTTTGCCCAGTGATATTTCTCTTGATTTGTATAGGTTTGATGAAAGAGTTGGTTTAAATGTTTATTTGATATTAAGAGTAAAATGTAAAAAATAAATATTAAAATTTGTGTAATATGTACATACTCCATTGTTGAAAAAGAGACCACAAATAGAAGAGGAAGAATTAAAATACTTATAAATAATGATGAGATTCTAAAGTCAAACAACAAACCTGTCATAGCCCCTGTAAAACCACTAATAAAAAATATCATAATTAATTGATAGTTATGGTTTAATTCATTAAAAAATAGAAGGGGTGCAATACCCCATAAGATTGCATGAAGTATAGATTTGTATTTAAAAGTATCATACCAATTTAAACTGTTTTTTGTAGTTTTAGATTGAATTTTAAATTTTACAGTATATTGCATATAACTATAGAGCCAACTAGCATTGAGCATTAGCAGTAGTATGTACCAAATTATTAATAGAGTAGTATTTGTTGTTTGATTATAAAATAGATAAAGAAATATAGATGCTAAAATAAAAGTAGCTATAATAATTTTTGGTAATATTTTATATAATTCTTCAGTTACTCTACTTTTAACATTAGGAAAATGTATTTTTTCAGATATATAGTATATAAGACTTTTCATAAAGACTATTATATAGTAATAGTTATTAATTATATATAACATATATTGTTGAATTGTATAAATAAAGATAAATTCTAACTCATATCTAAATATAATTAGATAAAATTATGGATTACATAAAAAAATAATCTATAAAGGATTAAGCAATGAAAGTATTATTAATTAAAGATGTAAAAAGCCTTGGAAAAAAAGGAGAAATAAAAGAGGTAAAAGATGGATATGGTCAAAACTTCCTAATCGCAAAAGGTATGGCAAAATTAGCTACACCTGAAGTTATTGCTCATTGGAAAGCAGAGCAGGAGAGAAAGGAAAAAGAGTTAAAAGAGACCTTAGAACGTCTTAAAAAAGAGCAGAAAGAGTTAGCTTCAAAACCGATTATAATTACTAAAAAACTTGCTCCTGCTGGAATTCAAGGTTCAGTTGGAAAAGATGATATTGCTAAGGCTATTCAAGAGCAAATGGGTATAGAGATTGATAAAAAGACTGTAGAACTTAAAAAAGCACTTAAGACTATAGGTGAACATAAAGTAGATATCAAGTTGGGACATGGTATTCATGCTACGGTAACCGTTGAGATAGTAGGGGAAGAGTAGAGTGTTTCACGCAACAACAATACTTGCCTATAAAGGTAAAGATAATGCAGTAATTGGTGGTGATGGTCAAGTGAGTTTTGGTGACACCATCTTAAAAGGAAATGCAACTAAAATTCGTTCCCTATATAAGGGACAGATTTTGGCAGGTTTTGCAGGAAGTACGGCTGATGCTTTTAATCTATTTGATATGTTTGAGAACATTTTGGAAGAGAAAAAAGGTGACATTTTAAAGTCTGTTATTGAGTTTTCTAAGATGTGGAGAAAAGATAAACACCTACGTCAACTTGAAGCGATGATGCTGGTACTTAACCGTGAGCATATATTTATTTTGACAGGGACAGGTGATGTGGTTGAGCCAGAAGATGGGAAAATTGCTTCTATTGGTTCAGGTGGTAACTATGCTATATCTGCAGCACGTGCTTTAGATAAACATGCTGAACTATCAGCAAAAGATTTGGTTAAAGAGTCTTTGACCATCGCTGGTGAGATTTGTATCTACACCAACACAAATATTAAACTACTGGAGCTTTAATTGAGTAATATTATTCCAACCAATCTTACACCAAAAGAGATTGTTTCATTTTTAGATAAATATGTTATTGGTCAGACCAATGCAAAAAAAACTATTGCAGTAGCTCTTCGTAATCGTTATAGACGTTTACAGTTAGATGAAGAGATGCAACGTGATGTCATGCCTAAGAATATCTTGATGATAGGTAGTACAGGTGTGGGTAAAACGGAAATTGCTAGAAGACTAAGTACCATGATGCGTCTGCCTTTTGTAAAAGTTGAAGCGAGTAAATTTACTGAGGTTGGTTTTGTAGGTCGTGATGTCGAGTCAATGATACGTGATTTAGCAGCCAATGCTTTGCAACTTGTTCGTGAAGAGCAAAATGAGCTAAATCAAGAGAAGATAGAGGCTTATATAGAAAATAAGATTATAGAAAAACTTCTACCCCCACTTCCTGCAGGGGCAAGTGAGCAGAAACAGGCAGACTATGAAATCTCATTTGCAAAGATGCAAAAGAAGTTTGAAAATGGTGAGCTTGACCATTTGAAGATAGAAGTAGATATGCCAACACCAAGTATTGAAGTTATGGGTGGAGGAAATGTACCCCCTGAAATGGCAAATGTGCAGGAGTCTATTATAAAAGTGATAGGTGGACTCAATAAAAAAGGTAAGAAAAAAGAGGTAACGGTTAAAGAGGCTAAAAGCATTTTAGCTACAGAGGCTAGTGAAGAGCTTTTTGATGAAGAGAAGTTAAAAGATTTGGCACTGAAAAAGATAGAAGAGGGAGGAATAGTATTTTTAGATGAGATAGATAAAATAGCTGTTCCAGCAAACTCTAGTTCTCGTCAAGACCCAAGTAAAGAGGGTGTACAGAGAGATTTACTTCCTATCGTAGAAGGCTCAAATGTGCAGACACGAATTGGTATGGTTAAGACAGACCATATTCTATTTATATCTGCAGGTGCTTTTCACTTGTCAAAACCCTCTGACCTTATTCCTGAACTTCAAGGGCGTTTTCCTCTGAGAGTTGAGCTAGATTCACTTGATGAAGAGTCGCTTTATAGAATATTAACAGAGCCTAAAAATTCACTTATAAAACAGTATACAGCACTATTAGAAGTAGAAAAAGTAGAGTTAGAATTTGCAGAAGAGGCTTTAATGGCTATTGCAAAATATTCAGCAGTTGCTAATGAAAAAACAGAAGATATTGGTGCAAGACGTTTACATACTATTATGGAGCGTATTATTGAAGACATCTCTTTTAATGCCGATGAGTATGCAGGTCAAAAAGTTGTGGTTGATGAAGCTTTAATAGAAGAGAAGCTAGACAAACTTGTTGATGATGAAGATACAACGAGATATATATTATAAGGGTATAAATGACAAAATCAGGGTTTATAGCAGTAGTAGGACGACCAAACTCAGGGAAGAGCACACTACTTAATTTCTTAGTGGGTGAAAAACTTGCTATGGTTTCAAAAAAAGCACAAGCTACTAGAAAACGTATGAACATCATTGTAATGTATGGTGATAATCAGCTTATTTTTGTGGATACTCCAGGGATTCATAAAAAAGAGCGTCTGATTAATGAGTTTATGCTAGAAGAAGCTTTAAAGGCTATGGGTGATGCAGATTTGATTTTGTTTTTAGCTCCTATAACTGATAAGCTTGATGAGTATGAGAAGTTTTTAGCACTTAAAGAGAGTTCAAAAGCTAAGCATATTGTACTTTTGACCAAGATGGACCATGTACCTCAAGGAAAAATTTTAGAAAAACTTGGGGAGTATCAGAAGTATCAAGATAGGTTTGAGGCAATTATTCCTTTTTCTGTTAATAAAAAAGTAGGGAAGAAAGCACTTCTTGATGAGGTGGTTAAACACTTACCTCCATCTCCTGCTCTATTCGATACAGATATAACTACTACAGAATTCGTTCGTGATATCTATAAAGAGTTGATTCGTGAGTCTATCTTTGAAAACCTTTCAGATGAGATACCGTATGAGTCTGATGTGACTATTGAAAAGATAGAGGAAGAGGATAATATAGATAGAATCTATGCAACTATTATAGTAGAAAAAGAGACTCAAAAAGGAATTATAGTTGGAAACAGAGGAGAGGGTATTAAGCGTGTAGGAAAATTGGCCCGTCAACAGCTTGAACTCTTTTCTGGAAAAAAAATTTTTTTAGACCTTCATGTTGCAGTTAAAAAAGGCTGGAGTAAGTCACGTGGTGGACTAGAAGATATGGGGTATATATTTTAGTTTAAAAGCTCTACTTAATAAAAAAAAACAGAAAATATTTTCTAATATTAAAATATTTATATAATAATAAAAATTAATATTATATTAAGAAAATATTAATGACATAAGCAATATAATCGGCATATCTTAAAAAGGAATGGTAGATTTAAAAATTATGTCAACAGAAAATATTGATCCTAGAATTAAAAAATATAAAAATATTATTACCATTAATCCGTACACGGATGCCTACTATCAGTTTAAAAACCAAGAGTTAAAAAAGTCAGAATCTTTAACTTATAATAATAAAAATTTTATTATCTCGTATATTACGAATAAAGATATGATTATAGCTTCATTAGATGTAGGAGAAGGGATAGATGAAGATGAGTTAGAAGAGACTTTACATTTACAAGCCTATGAAGAGTTAGGCTTAGATGAAGAGTTAGACTATACTATAAAGTATGAAAAACAGGAGAGTGATGAACTCTCAACGGTTTATAATCTTTTTATTACAGAAACAGAAGTTTTAGAAGAGAAACTCTCTTCTATCATTGAAGAGACAAAATATATAGATTTGCTCATACCTGCACCACTACTTTATAAAACACTTTATACTAATAATGTTTTAGAAAATAATAATACACATTGTTACATCTATTTTACGATGCAAGATGCTTTTGTTACTATTTATAAAGATGGTGATTTTATCTACTCTAAATCTATAGAGTTTTCTCTTACTCAAATATATGAAAAATATTGTGCATTAATTGGTGAAAAAATTCCTGAACAAGAGTTTTTTGAAACCTTTGAGTCTGAAGGCTTAAAAAGTACTAATGGACTCTATCAGCAAAACTTAATGAAGCTCTTTGGTGAAGTCTTTTTACAGATTAATGATATTTTGATTTATGCTAAACGTGCTTATGGTATAGAGAGCATACAGAAGCTTTTTTTGGGGTCAGTAAAAGGTCCAATTATTGGTCTTGGTGATTATGGTTATAACTATTTAGGTATACCTACTTTCAATTTAGATTTTAATTTTGATATAAAAAATGATGAGTGGTATGTTGACCAATTTCAATACTTTATGGTTAAATCTGCTTTAGACTATATTCAAGCTCCATCAAAAATTTTAAATCTTACATTTCATCCTCGACCACCAACTTTTGCTAAACGTGCCAGTGGTCAGTTTATTATAGCTACTGTATTGGCTTCCGTATTGGCATTAGGTCTACCTTTGGTCTATTTGATTCCATCATACATGAATGATGCTTATAATTTAAAACTGAAATCTGATGATGATAAACTCTCTAAAGAGTCTAGTAAATATAAAAAGATATTAAAAGAGAAGCAGTTAGCAATTAAAGCAGATAAAGAAGAGTTGAAAAAACTAAATAATATTTTTGAAGGTAAAGCAAAAACATTAACATCTATTCACAATAAAAAAGTAAATTATAAATTTAAATCAGGGTTCTATTATATTATTGGTAGAGACTTAAAGCAGTTTGGTGTTCATGTTGAGCAAATATTAACCAATGAAAATAGTTTGACACTTTATCTTTTAAGTAATGATGAGAAAAAGATAACAAAATATATTAAATATATTTCAAAAAAATATTTTGAGGACATTAAAAATATAAATATAAAACGTATTGAAATAGATGATAAAGATTTCTCTTATCGTGGAATATTAAAGGTTGAATACAGATGAAAGCATGGATAGATTTATTAAACAGGTTAGATGAATTTTTTGAGCCCAAAAGTGACAACGAAAAATGGATGGCAATTGGTATGGTATTTATAGTTATAGGGTATTTGTCCTATAGTCTATTTTTACCATATGCTGAAGATAGATACAATACATCTGATCGTGAAAAAAAGAGACTTCAAAAAAGTATAATTACACATAAAGAGTATCTGAATAGTATTACAATTAATGGGGATAGAGAATTTTACGTTAAAAAGTATGACAATGATATAAAAACATTAAAAAAGAAAATAGTAAATGCAAATGATGATATATCTTTTATATCTTCTAGTTTAGAGGAGCTATCAGGACTAATGTTCAACAAAGAGAACTGGTCAAAATTTTTAAATAGCATTGCACAACAAGCAAAAAAACAGAGAGTTAATATTAACTACATAGACAATAATTATGTTGATAATAATGGTAGTTTTGGACATGTATTACAGATTGCTGTTGGATGTGATGGCTCTTATAAAAATATTACTAAGTTTATGAATCAATTAGAAAAAAATGTTTTAGTTACAGATATATATGGTACTCATATTTATCTTGATAAAAATAATACTACAACAGCAGCAGATATTAATATTTCAGTATGGGGGATTAATCACTAATGAAAAAAGTATATATAATGGCTATGTTTGCCTCATCATTATTATTTGCTGGTTCTTTAAGCTCTGAAGAGATTACAAATATGATTTCTAAAATAAAAGAGGAGAGAGCTGGTATTGCTCTAAGTAAGCTTGAACATACAGAGAATCCTTTTATTATTGTAAAAAAAGAGAAAGCTGTTAAAGTTGTTGAAAAAAAGGTTATTAAGAAAGTTCAACCTGAGATTGACTATCAGTTGCATGCAATCTTAAATCATGCGGCATTTATTAATGGTAAATGGTATAAAAAGGGAAGTAAGCTTGGAAATTATCGTATTACCTATATTGGTAAAAAAAGTGTTGATTTAACAAGTGCAGAAGGTGGGAAAACACTTTCAATTAAAAAAAGAAAGAGTAAATTTATGAACTTAAATAAAGGAAAGAAATAATGAATTATATTAATAAAATTTTAGGTACAGGTGTACTATTTTCATTGTTGGTAGCTCCTCTATCTGCCAATAAATGTGAAACCCAACTTTTTACTACAACATTAAACAGTGCATTGACCATTGGGGATGTTGTTGAAAATTTAGCTGATGCTTGTGAATTGTCATTAATTGTCAAAGACCAAGAGGCAAAAAAGAAATTATCTGATAAATTATATTATGTTAGTTTAAACGATGCCTCGCTTAACGAGTTTTTAGATACGGTTTTAGTTGAAAATGATATCAGTTATGAATTGGAAGAAAATAAACTTAGAATATCTTATTTGAATACTCAGACATATAATCTGGATTATATATCTGGAAGTAGAGTAGGAAAGAGTAATGCTCATGTAACTATTGCCAATTCAGGTAAAGCAGGTGGACAATCTCAATCTAAAGATAGTGGTTCTGGTAATGGTTCAAAAACGGGTGTTTCTATTGAGAGTAATGATGAGTTCAAGTTTTGGACTACAATTGAAAAAGAGATAGAGTCCTTAATTAATAGACCAGAAGACCCATATAAAGCACCTACACCGATTATAAATCCTGAAGCAGGAATGATAACCGTAACAGGTACTGCAAAACAGTTAAAGAGAGTTTCAGCTTATATCTCTAATGTCTCTAAACAGTTAAAAAATCAAGTGCTTATAGATGTTCAAATTTTAAGTGTAACTTTTGATGATAGTTATACTACGGGTGTTGATTGGTCTCAACTTTATAATTTTCAAAATATGGCAATTGCATCTGCTAGTATGATTCAAAATAATGTTTCATCATTAACATCTGTAACTGATGGTGAGTTATCTATTGGAGATATAACTTCTGCACCAAATACTGAGCCTAAAAACTCAGGTGCTATTATTACAAGAGGTTCTGTAAAAATTAGTGATGTTGTTAAATTTTTAAAGACACAAGGAGATGTAAAATCTATTTCAAATCCTAAAATTTTAACACTTAATAATCAACCAGCCTTAATATCTGTTGGTAAAGAGCTTTTTTACAAAATACAATCTACTTCGATACTTCAAGGTTCTAGTGGAGCAGGAAGTCAGCAAAGTGGTGAGACTATAGACTCTGTATTTGCAGGAATATTATTAGATATAACCCCTGAAATATCAGAAGACGGGTCAATTACCTTAAAAGTAAATCCATCTATTTCAGACACCATAGATACCGTAAGTCGTGATAATTCAGGAGCTAGGAATATTCCACCTGATTTATCAAGAAAACAGATATCTTCAGTTGTAACACTACAAGATGGACAACATGTTATTTTAGGAGGACTAATATCTTCTAAAACAGGTATGAAAGTTTCAAAAGTACCTCTTCTTGGAGATTTACCACTTTTAGAGTATCTCTTTAAACATGAGGTTAAAGTAAACAATGTTGATGAGTTGGTTCTTATTATTACACCACATATTATTAAGCGTGATAGTGAACTTTCATTAGAGAATTTGGGTTATAAAAAATTAAGTTATGACTAGTCGTTTTGAGAATGTAAAAAATATTTTTATCGATTCTGTTGAGAGAAACAGTTATGTTGAGCTGGAGTCAGCACAACATAATTATAAACTTTTAGAGAAGAGTTTAGAGAAACCTCTTAAGATGATACTTCTTTTTGGAAAACCAGGAACAGGTAAGAGTATGTTATTAAACAAGCTCTACCACAATTTAAAAGAGAGTAGAGAGATTCACTATTTTGATGCTCCTATTTTAAGTGAAAAAGAGTTTTTGCGACGGGTTTATGAAGCAATAACTGATAAAGCTGTCCCAAATGAACTTCGTGTAAATTTTGATGGCTTACTTCGATTTTGTCAGAAGTTAAAAGGTGAAAGAGAGATAGTTTTTTTACTCGATGAGTGTCAACTCTATTCTGAAGCACTTATGGAAAAAATTCGACTTCTTTCTGATACCAGAGTGATTAAGTTTGTTATTACTCTACATAAGACAGAGAATGAAGATGTTATTGCCAAACAGCATTTTAAAACACGTATCTGGGAAGTTATAGAGCTTTCTAATGCAAGTGAAGATGATTTATATATTTATATACAAAAGAAGTTAATTCAACAAGGTTTTGTTGAAATTGGGAATATGATACGTAAAAAAGATATTAAGTTTATTTACACATATACGTATGGAAATTTTAGAGAGAGTAATAAATTTTTATATACGCTTTTTGATATTTATGAATATTTTGATGAAGTTAAACCTCATAAAGTATCAACTAAAAAGATTTCTAAAAAATTTCTTGAGATGGCAGCATTAAAATTAGGATACATAGATGGATAGTATAAAAGAGTTAGAAAAACGTTGGTATTTTTACAAAGTTAAAAAGAGTTTATATTCTATAAACATTTTTGCTTTTATGGGAATGATGAGTCTTGCTAGTTATTATACTTATACACAAGTAGATGTGATTAAAAATTTATTTAACAAAAACAAATTGGTTGCAGAGGCAAAAGTTGAACCTAGAAAAGTAACAATTGAGCCAATTATAGTTGCTGAAATGGTAGAGAAACCATTAGAAGAGCATGTTAAAAGTACTAAAGTAGCAGATGTTGTATTGGCAAGTAAAAATGAAGGTCTTGATGGTTCTGCATTGCATGTGGTCTCTTTAGAACCAGTTATTCCTATAATAGATATGGAGAAAGAGAACCGTAAAGTAACTTCTACGAAGAGAGTATATAAGGCTACTCGTCATAATAAAAAAACTCAAAGAAAAATGGTTAAAGCAAAAGCTTCAACCTATTTAACTGCTAGTGAGCTCTCAACTATAAAACATGAAATCAAGCGTAGTAATAGGAGTGCTTCACGAAATACAGAAAATATAAAAAAAATAAATTTGAATGGAAGTTCTGTAAATTATATAGAGACCATGAAAAAGAAATTTAAAATGAGTAAAAATGCTAGAGATGCCCTTCTTTTAGCAAAAGCTTTTTATGCAAAAAAAGAGTATTCACAATCAGAAAAATGGGCATTAACAGCTAATAAATTAGATAGCAATAAGGATGAAAGTTGGCATATATTTGCAAAATCAAAAGCAAAACTTGGTCAAAAAAATGAAGCATTGAAGATTTTATCCAGTTATTATAAAAAGAGTCATTCACCTAAAACAAAGGCATTGATAGTAAAAATAAAAACAGAAAGATTATAATGATGAAAATAATATTATTTATATTGGTGACAACATCTTTTATGTTCTCATCAAACTTATCGAAACTTTATAAGATGTATGAAAAGCAAGAGTACACAAAAGCTTGTGATTATGCACTGAAGTATTATAATAGAAATAAAAAAGATGAAAAGTATGTAACTCTTTATGGATTATCATGTTTAGAGACAGATAAGATAGAGCGTATAGCAACACCTATGATTCAATTGGAAAAGACGAAGAGTGCTAGAGCAAATGCAAGTTATTTTTCAACCATACTTTTGCAAAAACAGCTACTCAGACAAGCCCTGTTTGATGGCAAAGAAATAGATGATTTACATCTGCCTACGACCAATTTTATCT
>JALXFN010000093.1 GCA_027068975.1 Campylobacteraceae bacterium
TTTCTGTTTCTGCTTCTGTTGTTTTTGTACTGCTACTTGTGTTTTCGTTACAGCCTGTTAGTAGTAGGGTTAGGGTTATTAGTATTGTTTTTTTCATTTTTTTTCCTTTTTGGTTTTGTTGTTGTTCTTATAGGCGTTCCACAACTGGAGTTGATGGAACGAGGGAATCTATTTTTAGGGTTTACACAGTTGGTTTGATACTCTGCATTCCCACGTGCAACGTGGGAGTTTCCACCTTTCAATTCCATTAAAAAACAAAAATTATTCAACCATATCAACCTCTTTTATCTGAGTAAAATTTAAATACCTATTCTCATCATATTTTTGATTATTTTTATAAAGACTATGAGCCAATAAAATAATTTTTCTCATAACAGCCATTTGTGCTAACATCTTTGGTTTACCTCTCTCTACAAGTCTATTATAAATCAATTTCATCTCTTTATTATGTTGAATTGACACCATTGTTGGCATAAATAATATAGCTCTTACTAATGATAATCCTTGCTTAGAAATACGCTCTTTATGTTGCACAGAAGTACCTGAACTTCTCTGTATTGGGTCAAGTCCACAAAGGGCTGTTATCTGTTGTCTTGATGCATTTGGATATTTAAGAAAAAGATAGAGTAAAATAATCCCACTTTTTTCAGCAACTCCTTTAATGGAAGTGATGTTTTCGTAGGCTTGTTTAAAAGTTGGATTTGCTTTTATTATCTCTAAGGTTTTTTCTATTATTATAGATTGTTCTTTCTCAATTGAAGTTATCTTTTTCTTAACTTGTTTGAGTATAAATTTATCTTCTAGATTATAGGTTGATGCTTCAAGGTAGTTGCTTTGTCGTCTATGCTCTTTGACTAAAGATTGGTAATACTTGATGTATGACCTTATCTGATGGGCTTTCTCATCTCTTTTAGGTACTTTAATATCTTTCTCTTTAGCTAAGATATGCATTTGTGATAACATACGAGCATCTAGCTTATCTGTCTTACTTCTATTTTTAATTACTTTTGAGAATGAAGCACTTTGATATGCTCCTACTTTAAAACACAATATCTCTTTTTCTTGAGAAAACTGTTCTAAAATAGTTGAGTATGCTCCTGTTGATTCATAGACAAAAACAATATCTTTTATCTCTTTTTTATACTGCTTCTTTAGTTTAGAGTATAGTTTTTTTAAGCCCTCTGAACTGTTTGTAATCTCTATATCACTATCACTCTTTGGAATATAAATTTGTAGGGTTGCTTTTGCTACATCTATTCCGATATAATTCTTCATGAGAACCTCCATTTTTATGAAGAGTTCGGTAGCACAGAACTTTTTGTTCTGTGTGATATTCACTAAACCTGACTTTCGCTTGTAAATGCAGTCTGGATTATCTCCGACTCTGTTTCCACCCAAGTTATCAGTTTAACAATTTAGCTCCCACACAGGCTCATTAATTATAATGGCTTCAACGAGGAAATCAATCTACATCAACCGACTCTACAGTTTTATTATAGCTGCTTTTCTTAAGTGGTTTTTGATTATACAAACGAGTTATGCCGTGTAGAATTGCTTTTTTTAATGCCATACTTGTAGTAATTTGTGTGGCTTCTCCTGCTATTGTTGTCTCTCCTCCTATATTTAGAAAAGAACTATTATGTCCGTAAGCATCACCAATTCCATTTGCAAACCCTGCCGTGACACCTCCAATGATG
>JALXFN010000094.1 GCA_027068975.1 Campylobacteraceae bacterium
GTCTGGAACACCAACACTCTATATCGACGGTAAGTGGGACCCAAGTAGAGATAAGTATAAAGAGTTTGCAAAAAATAAAAGTGCAGCAGACGACAGTAAAAAAGACGAGACAAGCAAAAAAGACGATAAGAAGAAATGAACGACAGGCATCATAGATTCTATTAAAGAATTTTTTGCAAATATATTTAATTAAGAGAGAGTTTTTTTGAATAAAATAACCATAGCAACCAGAGCAAGTGACCTTGCTCTTTGGCAAGCATACCATGTACGAGATAGAATAGAAGAAGCATTTCCCCATATTAAAGTTGAACTAAATAAAATCACTTCAAATGGTGATAAAATTTTAGATAAGCCATTAGCCCTTATAGGTGGAAAGGGACACTTCACCAAAGAGTTAGAAGATGAGATGTTAGCAGGAAATGCCGATTTAGCAGTGCATTCACTAAAAGATGTACCAACCTATATGCCCGAGGGTTTAGAACTCGCAGCTATTACAGAGCGTCAAGACCAGTCGGATGTTTTTCTTTCTCATAAATATCCAACGTTTCATAGTTTGCCAAAAGGTGCGGTGGTAGGAACAACCAGTTTAAGACGTAGAATGCAACTACTTTCAGTACGTCCAGACCTAAAAGTAAAAGACCTAAGAGGAAATGTAAATACGCGTCTTAGAAAATTGGCAGAGGGTCAGTATGATGCTATTATTTTAGCCTATATAGGGCTTAGTCGCTTGGACTTACTAAAAGATATTCCTTTTACAGAAAAATTACCTCTTTCTATTATGATACCTCCAATGGGACAAGCCTCATTAGGTATTCAAATAGTATCTGCAAACGATAAAGTACGTGAAATAGTAAAAATTTTAAATGATGAAGATACTTTTTTATGCGTAAAGTTGGAGCGTGATTTTATTGAAGCCATAGGAGCAGGGTGTTCTGCACCTGTAGCAGTCAATGCAAGTATAGAAAATAATCTTATCACCATTCAGTCAATGATAGGTTTTCCAGATGGTTCTAAAATTTTAGAAGAACAAGTAAGTGCTTCAGTTACTGCATGTCAAAGTCTAGGTAAACTCTTGGCAAAATTCATGATAGAAAAAGGTGCTATGAAAATTCTTGAAAAAGCTGAAAAGATGGCTTTTAAAGAAGAGATGCCTCAACGAATATAATACTTTTTATTTAACTACCTTATCAGCTTTATTGACATACTCTTTTTTAATGCTAAAGTAGTAGTTAGAAAAGTACTCTATGAGTACAACGCTAATACCAGAAGCAATGACAACGTTATAATCAAAAGTTGTCTCTAAAGATAATATGACGGCTGTTAGTGGAAGTTTCATAATCACACCCATAAATACGGATGCCCCAATTGCAGCAAAGTAGAAGGGTTCAACAGGAAACATAAAAAAATTCATAAATTCTCCAAAACTGTAACCGATTAAAGCCCCAATACTCATAAGAGGTAGAAAAACTCCTCCTACAGCATTAGCATAAATAGCAACCGTTGTTCCAATAATACGTAAAAAAATAATACTAAAAATAACAAATAAAGAGATGTGATTCTCATCATTCATAAGCATAATAACAATTTCTTTACCTGAAAAAGCTGCTTGAGGGTCAATGAGTAAAATAGTTCCAACAACCCCTCCTCCTAAAAGTGCAAAAATATAGTTACGATATTTATGAAAATTTTTAAGAATGCTAATGTCTAGAATATGTAAAACATTTTTTTTCAAGAAAAGATAAAAATAGATAAAGGCTGTAATAAATGGTATAAAAAATAGATTGGCAATAATGTACTCATTGTTCATAATTCGACCAACTTGATGCGAAAATGTAATGGCTCCAAGGTAGTTTGCTGTAATAGCAAAAGAGATGACAGAGGCTAAAATAAGATAACTAATATATTGTTTAATAAATTGATACGCTATATTTTCAAATGCAAAGGCGATACCTGTAAGAGGTGAAACAAAGATACCAGCAACTCCAGCACTTGCCCCAACAGATATCATGATTTTGACCAGCATCTGAGGAAGCTTAAAAAGTTTGTGTATTTGATAAGCAATCATAGCTCCAATACTAGCACTAGGTCCTTCTGTCCCTACAGAAAATCCACTAGAGAGTGAAAGTGCTGATGCAATAACTTTTAAAAAAAGTGTTTTTACCTTCAAAATCATTCTACTCTCAGAGACAGACTCAGCAATTTCATTGACCCCATACTCTCTAATATGATTATCTTTAGAAGCCAAATAGTTCACAAAAAAAATAGCCAAAGTAGGAACAAAATATAAATACCATGTGGGTAGAGTAGGGATAGTTTTTATGGGGTCGCCCATAAAAATAAGATAGGTCATGAAGATAATAAGCAGTTCATAAAAGGTTATAAAAAAACCAGTAATGATTCCCGTAAATACCGTTGCAAGTAGAAGTTTACCTAGCATTTTTTATTTCCCTATTTTTAAATGAATTGTATCAGAAGGATGTTATAAAAAAATTGTTTAAGCACAAGAATTCTTTGAATAGGCTATTTTTTTATGTTTATGGTAACGTTAGAAAAGATTTACAATCATATTTATCTAAAGAGGAAACAACTCAACAAATATAACACTTTTCCTTAATATACTATGGGTTTTAAAAAAGTATATTAGGATATAAAAATGATAACAAAAAAACTTCTATTAATCTCTACACTATTAAGCACTTCTCTCTTTGCTCAGTTCAACTCAAGCATTTCTAAAATAACTCCAGATATCAAAAAACGTATGATTGAAGGCAACTCATGGAGAGAGGATTGCCCTGTGTCACTTGCTGATTTACGATATATTCAAGTAGACCATTTAGACTTTACAGACAACATTAGCAGAGGTGAAATTATTGTCCACAAAGATGTAGCCAAGGAGGTTGTTGATATTTTTGAAGAGTTATATAACATGAACTATGCTATAAATCAAATGCGTCTAGTTAGTGACTTTAATGGTAATGATTGGCAATCTATAGAGGCAGACAACACTTCAGCTTTTAATTGTAGAAAAGCAACAGGAAGTAAAAAATGGTCAAAACACTCTTATGGTAAAGCGATAGACATTAACCCCATAGCAAATCCTTATATTTCAAAAAGTGGAAAAATCTCTCATAAAGCCTCTTTAAAATATAGAAAAAGAGTCCATAAAAACTTAAGTAATTTAAAAGATAGAGCCGTACTTTTACCAGATGACCCAGCTACAAAAGCTTTTAAAAGCCATAACTGGAAATGGGGTGGTGATTGGCACACTATTAAAGATTATCAGCACTTTGTGAAGAAGTAAAAGAGATAACTTTCTCTTGTTCCTACGTACATAGTTTAATTAACTTTTAATATTGATTAGTTTATACTTTAACTATAAACTTAAAAGGATTAAAAAATGACAGTAACAGCAAAAGATTTAAGATTTAATATTTCCATGCTTTTTGATGTATTGAGTAAAGGTGAAGATATTCTTATTACCTATAGAGGTAAAGCAAAAGCGAAACTAATTGCCTACAATCAGCCCTCTTCAGATAAAAAAACAGATACCATTTTTGGAATGTGGAAAGATAGAGAAGAAGATGTGGACACAATGATTCGCAACATGAGAAAAGGTCGTAGTTTTGATATATGATAAACTACTTGATACTGATGTACTCATTTGGTATTTAAGAGGAAATCAAAATGCTTATGACCTTATTCATAGTATTGGTGAATTTGCTATCTCTGCTGTGACCTATATGGAGTTGGTTCAAGGTATGAGAAACAAAGATGAGCTAAGAGCTTTAAAAAGAGCTTTGAAACAGTGGAGAGTTAAAACAATATATATAAATGAAGAGATTTCAGCACAAGCACTTTTTTATGTTGAAGAGTATTTTTTAAGTCACTCTATGCAATTAGCCGATGCCCTTATTGGAGCAACTTGTGCTACTCATGGAATGACGCTTTACACTGCTAATGATAAGCATTACAAGGTTATTAAAGAGCTAGATATTTTTGTTTTTAGACCTTAATTATTCTTACTGGAGCCTAGGGGTGATAACGATAACCTAAGTCACTTCACCCTAAATACAAAGAAAATAGAATAAATACCATGCCCAGAAAACCAAGAATAGGGATAATAAAACATTTTAATAGATTTTAGATTAATATATTAATTTAATTATTATTTAAGTATAATCTATCTATTAACAATAATTGGAGCCATTATGAAACAAATATATACTACAATCCTACTTCTCTCTCTTTTCTCACTGAACACTGTATCGGCAAAAGGCTTTGGTAGAGATGATATTGTCGAATTTTGTACCGACAAAGCACTGCCTACAGTAGGAAAGCAGTTCAATGGAGAACGTGCTATTGAAACAGTTCTTAATATGAAAGCAGGTAAATACAGCTATCCTAACGGTGGGGTATTGTTGCTTTTTTCAAATAACAACTTCATTTTAAAACTTCCTAAAAATAGAAACGGCATACATGGAACAGCTACCGATGACCTCTTGGCATCAGGTGGCATTGTTGGTGGGTGCAGTAAAGAACAACTTTCAGAAGCCATCAGAGAAAACAGTTTAAAGAGAGTTTATTTTAAATTGCTTAAGAGGTATCGTTAGTTAGTTGAAAAAGTTTTTATGTATTGGAACAATAAGATAAAGGAGTACATTAATGTTGTTAAAAGATAAGGCAAATAACTTAGATAATAATATTAAAAATAGTAATGAAGAAATTATTATAAAAAATTATTCATATATTTTTAATGTATTTACACCCATTATTTTATTTGTTGCAATTTTTGCATTAGGAATTATTATTAAATATATTAATATGTTGATATTAGGTTCAGATGAAGTAAAATATACTTTTTATTTATCATTCTTAATAATATATTTAATTTTTAAGTCAATGACCTCAAGTATTTTAGGATTTAAAAAACAACCACCTATTTTTAGAATTTCTGAGAAAACTATTATTATTGATGAGTTTATTGATGACTATAGG
>JALXFN010000095.1 GCA_027068975.1 Campylobacteraceae bacterium
GTTAGGATTCTAGCGATATCTCTTCTCGCTACTCTCAACTCACTGGTATTAGTAAGTTGCATTGTTTTTTGCTTTGCTTTAAGTGTAAAAAGTTCAAGCTTTTTCTCTTTAAGCATTGCGTTTAACTCTTCTACGCTTTTATCTTTAATATCAGTATATTTCATTACTATCCTTCGCAGCAATAATTTTACATTGGAATGGAAGTTTATGTAGAGCAAGTGTTAACGCTTCTCTAGCTACATTTTCAGGAACACCAGCAACTTCAAATACAATTCTTCCTGGCTTAATGTTCATTACCCACTCTTCAACTGCACCTTTACCTTTACCCATTCTTGTCTCAAGAGGTTTTCTTGTAAGAGGTTTGTCAGGGAAAACACGAATCCAAGATTTACCTTGTCTTTTCATTTGACGAGTCATTGTAATTCTGGCTGCTTCGATTTGTCTTGAGTTGATTCTTCCTGCTGATGTAGCTTTAAGAGCAAACTCACCAAACTCAATCTTGTTACCATTAAATGACTTACCTCTGTTACGACCCTTCATTACCTTACGGTATTTAGTTCTCTTAGGCATTAACATAACTATTCACCTCTCTTTTGACGTGGTTTACGACCACCTCTTTTTTCTTCTTTTGGCTCAGCTTGAATACCTTTAGCAAGTACTTCACCTTTGAAAATCCAAACTTTAATACCGATGATTCCATAAGTAGTTTGTGCTTCTGCAAAACCATAATCAATTTTAGCTCTAAGTGTATGAAGAGGAACACGTCCTTCTAAGTACCACTCAGTTCTAGCCATCTCAGCACCACCAAGTCTACCAGAAACAGAAACTTTAATTCCTTTTGCTCCAGACTTTAATGCACCCTGAATCACTTTTTTCATCGCACGTCTAAATGCAACACGTCTTTCAAGTTGAGTCGCTACATTTTCAGCTGCTAGTTGACCAGAAGCTTGAGCTCTTTTCTCTTCTTTAATATTAAGAGAGATATCTTTTTTGAACATTTTGTTCAAAGTAGTTTTTAACTTCTCAATGTCTGCACCTTTTTTACCAATGATAATTCCAGGTCTAGCAGTAACAATCGTAATTCTTACTTTTTTCGCTGTTCTTTCAATGATAATGTTAGAGACACCTGCATAGAAAAGCTCTTTTTTCAAATATTTTCTAAGTTGATAATCTTCTGCAATAAAGTTTGCTGTTCTCTCTTTTTTAGGAAACCATCTTGATTCCCAGTTTCTGTTGATTCCAAGTCTAAGACCTATAGGATTAACTTTTTGACCCATATTATGCCTCCTCTGCTTTTGCTACTTCTACCATGATGTGTGCTGTAGGCTTTAAGATTCTACTTGCTGTTCCTCTAGCTCTTGGTCTAAACCTTTTCATCACTGCTGCTTTATCTACTCTACAAGAGGTAATTACAACTTCTTCTGGTTCAAAATCACCATTTGCTACTGCTGAAGCGATAACTTTTGAGATAATTCCAGCTGCTTTGTTTGGCATAAATTCTAATGATGCAAGTGCAAGTTCAGCATTCATACCTTGAACTTCTCTAGCAATCAATCTTGCTTTATTAGGCGATACACGAATAAATTTTAATACTGCTTTACTCATCATTTACCCTTTTCTCTGAACAGAACCTTTATGGCCCTTAAATGTTCTTGTTGGTGCAAATTCACCCAATTTATATCCAACGTGGTTCTCTGTAATAAATACAGGAATAAACTGTCTACCGTTGTGTACATTGATTGTTAAACCAATGAAATCAGGGAAAATAACTGATCTTCTTGACCAAGTTTTAATAGGTTTATGAGAACCCTCTTCTTTAGCCTTAAGAACTTTTTTTCTTAAATGGTCGTCTATAAATGGACCTTTTTTAGTTGATCTTGCCATCTCTTACCCTTACTTCTTTCTCTTAGAGATAATTAATTTATCACTAGCTTTTTTCTTACGAGTCTTGTAACCTTTAGTCGGCATACCCCATGGTGAAACAGGATGTCGTCCTGAGTTGGTTTTACCTTCACCCCCACCGTGTGGGTGGTCAATTGGGTTCATAGCAGACCCTCTAGTTTGTGGTCTAATACCTCTATGTCTTTGACGACCAGCTTTACCACCAACAACGTTTGCCCAGTCTTCTGACCCAACAGTACCGATAGTTGCTAAACACTCACCAAGAACATATCTCATCTCACCTGATGGAAGTCTAAGTGAAACGTATTTACCATCTCTACCCATAATCTGTGCATAACCACCAGCTGAACGAGCGATTGAGCCACCTTGACCAGGATTAAGTTCAATATTGTGAACCAATGTCCCAACAGGAATCGCTTTAAGTTTCATTGCATTACCAGTTAAGATATCAAGCCCAGACTCAGCTGACATGATTTTGTCTCCAACTTTCATACCTTTAGCTTGAAGAACATATCTTCTATCACCATCCGTATATTTAACAAGACAAATTCTACAAGTTCTGTATGGGTCGTACTCAACAGTAGCTACTGTTCCTTCAACACCAAACTTATTTCTTTTGAAATCAATGATTCTATAAAGTTTTTTAGCTCCACCCTCTCTGTGACGAGATGTGATTCTACCATTTGAGTTTCTACCTGCTGAACGAGGAAGCTTTTTAAGAAGACTTCTAACACTTGCTTTTGCAGTAATATCACCACTATCAAGATTCGTAATGTAACGTCTACCTGCAGAGGTTGGTTTATATGATTTAATTGCCATCTATTTCTCCTATACTGCTAAGCTATCAATTTTTGCATCTTCAGGTAAGAATACATAAAACTTTTTAGAGTCTGGTCTTTTACCTGAAATACCTTTAAATCTCTTAACTTTACCATTAACTCTCATTGAATTTACTCTCAATGGTTTAATACCAAAGTACTCTTGGAAAACTGCTTTTAGACCATTTTTAGTCATTCTTGGGCTAGTCTGAACAACCAATACACCATCTTCTTGCATTGCAAGTGTTTTTTCTGTGTATAGTATTGCTCTAATATCTGTAATATCTGCCATCTAGCTCTCCTTACTTACGATTGCTTCCCAAACAGCTTTTTCAATTACCACTGAGTGGTAAGCAGCTGCAAGGTATGCATTTAATTCATTTGGCTCAATTAAGTATGCATTTTTAAGGTTTCTAAACGCTAAAAATGTTTTATCATCTATAAGCTCTTTAATCACCAATACATCTCTTTGTCCAAGAGTATCTACAAATGCTTTAGCATCTTTCGTTTTACCAGACTCAACAAGAATTGAATCTACAACAAAAAGTTTTTCGTTTGCTGCTAAATCAGCCAATGCATGCATTAAAGCCAATCTTTTTTGCTTTTTATTTACTTTTTGCTCATAGTTTCTATTATTCTTAGGACCAAATGCAACACCACCACCTACAAAGATAGGAGATCTTGTAGAACCTGCTCTTGCACGTCCTCCACCTTTTTGAGCCCAAGGCTTCTTACCACCACCACTAACATCTGAACGTGTTTTTGTGTGTGCACTGTTTGCTCTTAAACCTGCTGCATAAGATTTACAATACAGGTAAAGGTTATGTGGGTGAACATCTAAAAACGACTCTGGAAGGTCACTTGTTTTAATTACTGTTGTACTCATTATTTAACAATCCTTACCAATCCACGTGCACCATTGTGACCAGGGATTGAACCTTTTAATACTAAAATTCCATTTTCAGCATCAAATGAAATTACATCATTTTTAACTGTAACTTGTGTGTTTCCGTACTGTCCAGGCATTTTCTTACCTTTTTGTACACGACCTGGCCACTCAGCATTACCGATTGAACCAATTCTTCTACCAAATCTGTGACCATGAGATGCTGGTCCACCACCAAATCCATGACGCTTCATACCACCTTGGAAACCTCGTCCTTTAGTGTTCAGTGAAGTTTTAACCAACTCTGCATCTGCTAAAGCATCTGCTGAATAGTCACCAGTTTGGGTACCTTCAGCCACTCTAATTGTCATGAATTTGTTAAACTCTTTATCAATACCGAATTTAGCCTGTTGCCCTTCAATACTTTTATTGATTTTTTTGCTGCTGTGGTAAGCCACCAATGCTTTACCATCTTCACGAACTTCACATACTTTAGTTTCGATAACTTTTAAAAGGGTTACAGGAACACTTGGAACACCAACAGTTCTACTCATACCTACTTTTTCTACAATAAATTCCATCATCTACTCCTATCTATCCATTGATCTAATTTCAACATCAACTTCTGGAGCAAGGTCTAGTTTCATAAGTGAATCTATAGTGTCCGAAGTAGCTGAAACAATATCAATCATTCTTCCGTGAATTCTAATCTCAAACTGCTCACGTGAATCTTTGTTTACGTGTGGCGATTTAAGTACGGTGTATTTTTTAATCTTAGTTGGCATTGGAATTGGGCCAATAAGTTCTGCACCTGTTCGTTTAACAGCTTCAACAATTGAAGCAACCGATCTGTCTAAAACACGATGATCATAAGCTTTAAGCTTAAGTCTAATTTTTTCCATTTAATTTACCTTATAAAGAACTCGTTAAGTTACCGAAAAACAGTGCTTTAAAGCAGGTTTTACAGCTCCTAACTAAATTTTGGAGCCGAATTATACCGACTTTATCTTTTACAGAGGTTGTGTTTTATGCTGTTTTTTGATTATTTTTTTATTTTATTTCCTTTTAAAAAGGAAATATGATAAAATTCTCCAAATATTAATAAACATATAGTTTTGACGTATGATATGCTCACATCTACAGCTTTCAAGAAAAAAAAGGTACATTATGCAACTCCTAGAATATTTTCACGACCGTAACAATGAGATAACAACCTACCATCAAAGAAAATTCAATATTCCAGAAGCAAACAGAGTGCTACTCTATGGTCCTCCTGCTTCAGGAAAAACCTCTATGGTGCTTGACTATCTTATGAACTTTGACCCTGAAGAGATACTCTATATAGACTTTCAAGACCCAAAATTTCAATTTAGAGATATAATGGAAGAGGATGCAGATGGTTTTATAGAAGTTAATGAGATAGAACTGTTAGTACTTGACCACTATGAGCATGAGTACTTTGAAGTTTTACCTAAAGTAGAGAAACTTATTATCGTCTCAAGTACCTATTATAATTATGGAGAGAGTTTTGAGTATCTAAATTTACCTCTTTTAGACTATGAAGAGTTTTTCTCTTTTCAAAAACGTGGAACAGAGACACAGATTTTTAACCTTTTTCTAAAACAGGGTACGCTACCACAACTTGCTATTCCTACAGCACCAAAAGAGCAGATGTTTCAAAACTTTATAAGAAGTCACTTCGATGAGTCTGAACGAAAACTGCTCAATGTACTGGCTCATTTCAACGGAGCTACGGTAACAACTCATCAGCTCTACACCTATGCCAAAGAGCGATATAAGATTTCTAAAGATATGATTTATAAGCAGATAGAAACATTGCAAGAAAAAGGTGTCATAAGCTTTATCGCTGACTTGCAAAAGCCTAGCCAAAAGAAACTTCTCTTTTTTGATTTTGCTCTTGCCAAATATTTAACCTTAAGCCAAAACTTTCCAAAACAGTTTGACACCATGGTTGCCCTCTCTTTGTATAAACACAACATTGCATTCAGAGCATTTGGAATTACGGGGTACATTACAGAATATCACCATCTTATTATTCCTGCTGCATTTGAGGGAGAGTCATCATTCTGGAAAAAAGCATACAACCGTTTTCCTAGCTATAGAAAGGCAGGAGTTAAAAAGGTTTATATAGTAACAGTAACAAATAGCTATGAGTTTATGATTGAAAATATAAAGTTTGAAGCATTACCATTTTATGAGTGGATTGTGATTAATGATGAAGAAGAGTAAAGATAGTACCCCTTCCAGATACCTACGGCACACAGCAAGGGTGGGTGGGCTGCTATGTTCCCATCCTGACCCGTTGTCCACCAATGCCGTTGCATAGGTCTAAAAGAGGCGAGGGAATAATATCGAACTATTCCTTATAAAAGATTAAATTTTATTAGTTTTTAAACGAGATTAGCTATAATTCTGCTCTACTAACCATTGAGAGGTGTCCGAGTGGTCGAAGGTGCAGACCTGGAACGTCTGTGTGGGGTAACTCACCGAGGGTTCGAATCCCTTCCTCTCAGCCATATATATTACTACTTACACTATAATCACAATTATTTTTACAACTATAAAGGATACAAATTGGCTTCTGGTTTTTTTGCACTACTCGATGATATTGCTGTGCTAATGGATGATGTTGCTGTTACAAGTAAAGTTGCTGCTGAGAAGACAGCAGGAATACTAGGTGATGACCTTGCAGTGGTGGCAGACCAAGCATCTGGCTTTAAAGCATCACGTGAACTTCCTGTTTTATGGGCTATAGCAAAGGGTTCATTTATTAACAAATTTATTATTTTACCTATTGCTTTTCTTTTGACTGCTTTTTTACCTCAAATCATTATTCCTATTTTAATGTTTGGTGGAGTCTACTTAGCCTATGAAGGTGTAGAGAAAATCTATGAATACTTTTTTCACAAATCTGACCCACAAAGAGCAGAAACGTTAAAAGCCATGAGCCAAGAAGAGATACTAGCAGAAGAACAAGTAAAAGTTAAATCAGCCATTATTACAGACTTTATTCTCTCCATTGAAATTGTCATATTAGCACTTAGTACTGTGGCTACTCAAACTCTTCCTGTTCAAATAGTGGTTGTCTCTTTTATTGCTATCTTAGCAACCATTGGTGTTTATGGGATTGTTGCACTTATAGTTCGAATGGATGACTTTGGGTACAAACTCATCACACTAGGAGAGAAAAAAGAGCATAAAACCACCATTAAAATAGGTAAAATGCTCGTTGCTGCACTTCCAAAAGTTATCCGTTCTCTTGCTGTTATAGGAACCATAGCCATGGTTTTAGTTGCTGGTGGAATTTTTCTTCATAATATTCATGAACTTCACAACATGTTTCACTCTATACCAGCTATAATATCTGAACTTCTTATAGGTCTTTGGGTTGGGGTTATAGCCGTTATTGTTATGAAAATATTTGCTGAGATTAAATCTCTTTTAGCGTAGGTGTTTAACACACTATGCTTCATACACTTTTTCAACCCAACTACAAGCTCATTATTAACCCCAAACTCAAATACACTCACCTAACTATAAACGAACAAGGTGAACTTGTAGTTAAAGCTTCTAGCAACAATAGATACCAAATAGAGCAACTACTTTTCAAAAAAAAAGAGTGGATAGAAAAGGCACAAAAAAGGTTTATGCAAAAAAAAGGAAAACTACCCAGCTTTGAAAGTACTAAAAATAAACTCTACTATTTAGGTAAAAGCTACCCTATAGAGATGATTTATATACCACCAAGCAATACTACAAATAGAGTCTCTTTTGAGTATATACCCCAAAAGGGTTTTACCATAACCTATAATGAATTCAACACAACAGAGTTTTTAAACCAAATAGAGAAGTTTTATAAATATAAAGCAAAAGAGATAATCACCCCTTTGGTACATGAACAAGCTAAAGTTATGTCACTCTACCCAACTGCTATTAATTTTAGAAAGACAAAACGGCAATGGGGTAGCTGTAGTGCAAAAAATCGTCTCTCTTTTAACACTGGACTTATAAAACTCCCTTTAGATGTGATACAATACGTGATTATCCATGAGCTTACACACATAAAACATAAGCATCACCAAAAAGCTTTTTGGCAAGAGGTAGAACATTATTCGCCTAATTATAAAGAACTTGAACAACAACTAAAGGATTACTTGACATGAATTTTTATCTACTCTTTTTTCTACTTATTATAATAGTGGGTCTAGTGGTTAGCTACATCTACTTTATGAAAGAGAAAAAAGCAAACTTACAAGCCATAGAACAAGGCATCTGCCCCAAATGCCATAAAGCTACAATGGAACTCATAGACCAAAGAAGCACAGGATGTTCTAGTCCGAAAATGCTTACTTTTGAGTGTCAATCTTGTGACTATATTAACACCTTTCATGTTCAAGGTGGAGGTTGCAGTTCTGGGAGCTGTTCGTAATATAATTTACTGGTAACGAAGCTACAGTTCAGGAAGTTGCTAGAAGCCTTAGGGGCAGTGACTTTAGTCACTGTTAATTCATAGACTAAAGTCCATGCTCCCATATAAACCAAATAAGAAAGAAAAAAATGACCCAAAAACTTTATTTAGAAAAAATAGAACTTTTAAAAAAATGGGCTTATGCCTACTATGTTGATGACAACCCAATAGCTACCGATGAAGAGTATGACAGACTCTATCATGAAGTTTTAGACTATGAAACAGCACACCCAGATGAGATAGCAGAGGACTCCCCTACTAAAAGAGTGGGTGGTGTGGTTCGTGATGAGTTTACAAAAGCAAAACATATTAAACGCATGTGGAGTATGGAAGATGTATTTACCACAGAAGAGGTACAAGAGTGGTTAGATAGAACAGTTAAAAATGTAGGTGTCACACCCTACTTTTGTGAACCAAAGTTTGACGGTGCAAGTATGAACCTACTCTATGAAAATGGAAAATTGGTTCGTGCCATTACTCGTGGTGATGGAGTCATAGGTGAAGAGGTAACCGACAATGTACGTACCATTCGTTCCGTACCACTTACCATCGACTACCAAGGTCAAATAGAGATACGTGGTGAAGTGGTGATAAGAAAAGATGACTTTGAAATTATAAACAAAGAGCGTCTAGCTGAGGGTGAAACCCCTTTTGCCAACCCAAGAAATGCAGCAGCAGGGAGTCTAAGACAACTTGACTCGAGTATTACAGCCAAACGCCGTTTGGTCTTCTACCCTTGGGGATTGGGTGAAAACTCACTAGAACAGAGTAATTTGTCTGAAAAAATGGATTTTATCTACAGCTTAGGCTTTCTGAAACCTCCTTACACTAAAGCTTGTGAGACCATAGAAGAGATAGAAGAATTTTATCATTTTCTCATAAGTAAACGTGATGAAATTCCCATGATGATGGATGGTATGGTTATAAAAGTAGATGACACCACAAAACAAGAACAACTGGGCTACACCGTCAAAGTGCCTAAGTGGATGTGTGCCTACAAATTTCCAGCTGTTGAGAAAGTTACCACAGTAAATAGCATCACCATACAAGTAGGTAGAACAGGTGTACTAACTCCTGTAGCAGAGGTAGAACCTGTAGATTTAGATGGAGCCATGATAGCTCGTGCAACCCTACATAATTACGATGAGATAGAACGTAAAGGTTTAAAGATAGGTGACTCTGTCATCATTATTCGTTCAGGTGATGTAATTCCTAAAATCACTAAAGTTTTAGATGATAGACGAAATGGAAGTGAGATAGAAATCGAAAGACCAACCACCTGCCCTACTTGTAACTCTGAAGTTTTAGATGAAGGTACACTTATTAAGTGTCAAAATATGGATTGTCCAGACCGTGTAGTCAACTCCATTATTCACTTTGCTAAAAAAGGCTCTATGAACATAGATGGACTGGGTTCAAGAATAGTTGAAATACTTGTTAAAGAGGGAAAAATAGAAGACATTTTAGGACTCTACTCTCTAAAGTTTGAAGACTTAGAGGGCTTAGAGGGCTTTAAAGAGAAACGAATAAACAAACTTTTAGATGCCATAGCTGATACCAAAGGAACCCCTTTAGCCAAAGTTATCTCTGCTATGGGCATAGAACACATTGGAGCTGTCGCTAGTAAAGCTATTGCTTTAGAGTTTGGCTTAGATTTGGTAGATGTAACCGAAGAGCAACTAGAAGCCATAGATGGCATAGGTAGTGAAATGGCAGCTTCATTCGTAGAGTTTATGCGAGTTAACCGTGAGTTTGTTTTAAAGTTGTTCGATAAAATCGAACCTACGGTGGAAGAGAAAGTAGAAGCAAAAGAGAACCCTTTTAAAGACAAAACCGTAGTCTTAACAGGAACCATGTCGGTAGGTCGTGCTGTGGTAAAAGAGATGATGGAAAACCTTGGTGCAAAAGTAAGTGGCTCCGTTTCTAAAAAGACTGACTTTTTAATTTATGGTGAAGATGCAGGTTCTAAGTATGATAAGGCTGTGAAGTTGGGGGTTGAGACTTTGACAGAAGATGAGATGAGAGAGATGTTATAATAATTAAAATCGTAGGGTGTTGTCCCTGACAACACCGTCAAAACCAAATTTAGATTTTAAATAAATACCATAAAAAACCGTAGGTTCGGTAACACCAAACAAAAAAACAATAATAAAAAAGAATTAAATTTAAGAAGAGTTAAAAAAGAAAGCTTCCACCTCAAAAGAGGTGGAAAGAGGCAGATAAACTTTTAGAGATTAAAAATTATATCTTGTCCATACACGGATGATATTATTAGTATCTTCTGTAGCATTACCTGCGACATCTTTTGCAAAGATTTTATTATCTGCATTTTGCATAACATAAGCAGCTAACATATTTGTACCAAGTGCTTTGAACTTATAGATAACATCAAGTTCAGTATAATCATTACTAGCAGCTGAATTATCAGTGGTCATATCATACTTAGCAATAAGTTTACCAGGACCTACAGGCATGTTGGCTCCAAGTACAAAAGTATCATTATCATGTGCAATAAAGTTTTGATTTCCAATCATTTGTGTATAAAGTGGTGTTTTTACACCTGTTCCTACATTTTGAACAGATAATGTACCAGCACCTACTTTTGAATAAGCTAATGAAAGGTTAACACCATTTGTTTTAGCACTTGCTTTAACACCTAAAACATTTGTATCATCCAATCCATCAGGTTTTAACTGTCCACCTTGAACTGCTAAGCTTACAGGTACTTGAGCTAAAGTATTTAAATCAGCTTTAGTATCTAGCCAAAATGCATCAGTATGAGGTGCTGCTGCATTGTCACTTACAGGAAGACCATAATAACTACCTGTCAATGTTAAACCATTCAAACTCTTATTTTGAGCAGTTAACATATAGGCACCATTATTTGGTCTTACTGCTGCACCAGCTTTACCTGTTTGGAACTCATCAAATTTAGAAAGATCACCATGATTGTTGCTTCTGTCAACATACGCACCAACCAAAGTTGTATCTGGAATATCACTATTGATAGCAACGATAGCATCAAATGTATTTTTATATACATTCCAGCTTTCTGAGAATGCTAATGGAGAAAGAGACTTAGGAAGTTCTTGACGACCCATTTTCAATGTTGTCTTTCCAACTTGTTTGGTTAAATAGGCTTTTGTCATTGAAAAATAATTACCTGCATCAGTAGCTGTATCACCATTATGACCTAAACCTGATTGACGTACACCACTTACAAGGTTGTCTTCTAAACCAAGAGTACTTAACCCTGTACCTTGTAAACCAAGTCCAAAACCATTACCTAGGTCAGCATTAGCATTTAACTGTAAACCAAAGTTAGCACTTGACGCATCTTTGTTAAACATGTCTGTATCTGGAGCCACTGCATCTGCTGTTTGATAATAAACAACTGCTTGCCCACCAATTTTGAAATCCACCTCTGCCATAGCACCTGTTGTCATAGCTACTGCAGCGATTGCAGCTAAGCTTAAATTTGTAATTTTCACATTTTCTCCTTTAAGTTTGTATTTATAAGAGTGCTGGTTTTAAGAGATAAAACTCATCAATCTAATAATTGTACATCATCATGATAACAGTAGAAACCTTATCTTTTCTTGATATTAATCATATTTATTATATTTTCATTAACTTTTTATACATTTATTACTTTTTTAAATAATTAAGTATTTGTTTTTCTAAGCAACAAAAAAGAGAAAAGCCCACAATATAGTCATTTAAAGGAAAAAATATTAAAAAATGTTATATGAAAATTAATAATAAAATCTTAATAAATAAACAAATAATAAATGAAATATTAATAGATTAGATTATAAAAAATAGATAAGTATGGCCGGGAGAGGGAGATTCGAACTCCCGGAGGTGTTACCCTCACCGGTTTTCAAGACCGGCACATTCGACCACTCTGACATCTCCCGGTATTTGGTAGGATGCTTTTTGAGCAAAGTTACAAAAAACTACGTTAAGCACTTGGCTGTCTTCAGCAGACGGCTCATACGACTAATCGTATTTTGCTTAAGTTGAAAAAAATTTTATCTAAAAAAAGATAAAAATAAATTTAAATTATACAGTTTATGGAGGAGCCAACCAGACTCGAACTGGTGAATAGCAGATTTGCAATCTACGGCCTTACCAACTTGGCGATGGCTCCAGTATTTTCCATAGTGATTTCAAAAAACAAACGTTAAATGATAATCGGTGGTGCCCGGGGCCGGACTTGAACCGGCACGGTCGCAATGACCGGGGGATTTTAAGTCCCCTGTGTCTACCAATTCCACCACCCGGGCATAATTGGACACCAAAACTATAAATAAAATTAAAATATCACAATTTAAATGTGGAGCGAGAAAGGAGGTTCGAACTCCCGACCCCAACCTTGGCAAGGTTATGCTCTACCACTGAGCTATTCTCGCAACACTTAAACAAGTAATTCTTATTACTTTTAAATTGGAGTGCGATTATAGCAACTTTTTTTTTCTTTGTAAAGGTTTTTGGGTATAATTTTTCAAATTTATACATGCTATGCTTATTCACACGTAAATATGGGAATAAGAGTGGTATTAAAGGAAAAATATGCGAAGTGATATAGTAAAAAAAGGACATAACAGAGCTCCTCACCGTTCTCTACTTAGAGCGACAGGATTAAAAGACGAGGATTTTGACAAACCATTTATTGGAGTAGCCAACTCTTTTATAGAGATAATCCCTGGACATTTCTTTTTAGACAAGGTCTCTGCCATTGTAAAAGATGAAATTAGAAAAGCAGGATGTGTACCATTTGAGTTTAATACCATTGGTGTAGATGATGGGATTGCCATGGGACATGATGGAATGCTATTTTCACTTCCAAGTCGTGAAATTATTGCCAACTCTATTGAAACCGTTATGAATGCCCACAAACTAGATGCTATGATAGCCATTCCTAACTGTGATAAGATTGTACCAGGAATGATTATGGGTGCTTTACGGGTAAATGTACCTACAGTATTTGTATCGGGTGGTCCAATGGCTAAAGGGTATACCAAAGATGGTGAACCTATTGACCTTGCAACGGCATTTGAAGCTGTGGGTAAATTTGAAGCTGGGGAGATTACAGAAGCTGAACTAACAGACATTGAGTGTAATGCTTGTCCAAGTGGAGGAAGTTGTTCGGGAATGTTCACGGCAAACTCTATGAACACACTTATGGAAGCTATGGGAATAGCCCTTCCTGGAAATGGAACCATTTTAGCCCTTACAAAAGAGCGTGAGGAGCTTTACAGAAAAGCTGCCAGACGCATCTGTGAAATTGCACTTATGAAGCAAGAGGAGTCTGCCCTTTATAATGTAAGAAACATTTTAAATGAGAATGCAGTAAGAAATGCTTTTGCAGTTGATATGGCAATGGGTGGAAGTTCTAACACGGTATTACATATGTTGGCTATTGCCAAAGAAGCAGAAGTCAACTTTAACCTAGAGGACATCAATAAAATTTCTAAACGTGTTTCTCATATTGCTAAAATATCTCCTAGTTTAACCACGGTGCATATGCAAGACATTGACAAAGCTGGTGGAGTAAGTGCAGTAATGCACGAAATGAACAAACGTGGTAATGACATTTTACTAGACAACTTAACCGTAACAGGTGAGATGTTAAAAGAGCGTATTGCCAATGCTGAGATAGTAGATACCAATATTATTCATACCATCGACAACCCTTACTCAGAGGTAGGAGGATTGGCGATTCTCTATGGTAACTTGGCAAAACAAGGTGCTGTTATAAAAACTGCAGGGATTACTGGTGAGCGTGTATTTACAGGCAAAGCTGTCTGTTTTAACTCACAAGATGAATCTATAAAAGGAATTATTAACGGCAAGGTAAAAGCTGGAGATGTTGTAGTTATTCGTTACGAAGGACCTCGTGGAGGGCCTGGAATGCAAGAGATGTTGGCACCAACTTCACTGATTATGGGTATGGGGCTGGGTGACACCGTTGCACTCATTACCGATGGTCGTTTCTCGGGTGCTACACGTGGAGCAAGTATAGGTCATGTAAGTCCTGAAGCTGCTGAGGGGGGAATGATAGGTCTGCTTGAAGATGGTGATGAGATTCATATAGATGTTGATAAGTATATTTTAAGCGTCAATATTTCAGATGAAGAACTGGCTAAAAGAAAAGCAAACTTTAAACCTTTAGTTAAACCTTTAGAGAGTAAATGGTTAAGACAGTACCGAGCATTAGTTACCAATGCAAGTTCAGGAGCTGTTTTAGAGGCTGAATAGATTCTCTACTTTTGAAAGCTGAAAAAACAGCTTTCATTTATCTCTTCTCAAAATATAAATCCCTCATTCTATTGTTATTCACAGATAAATATAGTAAACTTCTAGAGCTATGTTAATAAAATAAAACAATAAAAAATAATTTATAATATATTTTTATACATAGTAATTAAAAATTTAACAAGGAAATTAATTTATGTACAACAGAAACTTAAAAAAAGGGATATTACTTTATACAATACTCACCTCAATCTCACTAACTGCTCTATCGGCTAAATCATTTGTAATAGACCATATATATGAAACAGATAGTGCTATACGCCAAAATCAAATTAATCATGGGGTTATTTTAGATGCAGACTTAAATGTATGTCATGATAAAATGTATATTTTTCATGGAGGAAGCGATCATCAATCTTGTTCTACTCCAGGAATACCAACCTTGTCAAGTTTTTTAAAAACATTGACAAATAATAATGCTATCGTCTCTTTAGATGTAAAAAGTGCTACAGATGCAAACTATAGGAATACTATCAATGAAATTAAAAGTTTAGGACTAGATGAATCAAGATTTATATTTTGGGTACGTTCTTTAAGCCAAGCAAAAAATGTTCGAAAGTATTCACAAAAAGTTAAACTTGCATATTCAATTGAAGTAAATAGATATGCAAATGTATCAAAATTAGCAAGTACCTTAAGAACATTAGAAGCAAATAACAACTATAATATTTTTATGATAGGAACATATGGAAATTATGGAACCTATAGTGATTATGCTGATTACATTCATAATAAACTTGGATTGAAAGTAGCATTTCAAATTCAAGGACCAAATCAACACACTCAAACCTATTTAAATATATCCCAAAAAGCAGATTTTATTATTTCTGACAATCCAATTGATTATATGGACAGTTACCCTAACTATTTTAAACCATACTATTCTAGTTCGACACCTATAGCGAAACAGAACGCAACAGTGAAGCAAGAAGTAATAACACCTAAAGCAACACAAAGAGAAACACGTAAATTAGAAGCAGAAGACAATTTTACTATCATAAATGATAGTGGTTCGAGAAATATTCAATTGTATACAGGAGATAAAGCAAGTCAGGGAAAATTTGTATCCCTTTATGATACAGATGATGAACTTAGCTTCAATTTCACTATTGACAAGGATGGAGAGCATACTTTAAAATTCAGAGTACGTAGTGGCAGTGAAAACAACCATATTGGTCGTTTAAATGGTTATGAAATAAAAATTGATGGTAATATTGAAACTTCTTTTACTGAAAATATAAATTCATTTGAAATAGATAAAACAACAGGTTCATCTTGGTGTTGGGGTACGATACAAACAACCATTCCATTGTCTGCAGGAAAGCATAAAATATCAATTAAAGCAACCATGGATTGGAATGCTGTTGATTACTTTTCTGTACCATCGGCTTTGACTTCAAACATAGAAGCAGAAGATGCATTGTATGAAAAAATAGATGATGTAGGAAACTATCAAATAACTAAACACTCTATTAGCAATGCAAGTGAAGGAAAATTTGTAACACTATATGATATTGGAGATAGTGCTAGATTTAAACTTCATGTCCAAGATGAAGGACTCTATACTATTGGAATTAGAATACGTAGTGGTTCACCTCTACATAGAGGGATAGATTATCCACCATTGAACAATACTAATATGCATAATGGAGCCTATAGTATAAAAGTAAATGGTGAAATAGAAGATTTTAATGGTGATGACAACTCTATTTCTACTCTTAAAGATTGGATATATTGGGGTACACTCAATAGTACTCATCAAGTTTATTTAAATGCTGGTGATAACTTTATTGATATAAAAGCAAATCAGAGATGGTTAGCAGTTGACTCATTTACATTGGAAAAATAAATTCTCTATTTTTTACGGGATAAAGGGTAGAGACATCGCTCTACCCCTACTCTACAACAATATTATTTACCATAGCTATATCCACTACTGTTATAGCTTCCTCCATGATAAGAGCTTCCTCCTCCATAATGGTGAGAGTTAGAGCGAACTGTTTCTTCTTTTTTTAGAGTCTCTATCTTCTCTTGACCCGTACCTGTATAGGTCAAATAAGATACTCCTGAACCTGTAATAAGAAAAAATAGTATTATAAGCTTTGCCATCTCTTTTAATCTCCATCTACAAAAAATATAAAGATAATAAAAATGACCCAAAATATAACCTGTCCCCAATCATCTATGCTATCAAAGATTGACTCGTTATCACTATCAATCTCTTTTTCACTTGCTAGTTTTCGTCTGTATCTCCATACAAAAAAGTAATATAAAAGCGTAAAAAGAAGGAGTAGAGAAGCAAACATAAACAGATAGTTCAGACGGGAACACTTCTCTTTAACCGTAATATTTAACTTAGAACTTATAGCTGAATCTATAGGTGAAACTAAGAGCTGATAAACGCCTGATTTATCTAAATCTAAATAGACCATAATCTCTTTTGCTCGTCTCTCCCATGTATTTAAACGTTTAGAGACTTTATTGGTCATGGGGTCAAAAATATAGGCATTTTTTTGAGTTAATGAAAAAATAAGCTTCTCATCTTTAAAAAGCTTCATATTAAAATTATTCAGTGCTTTTGCAGAGTCTGCTTTAATATGTATAGTGGTTAAATATTGTGTGGAACTCAAGGTAAAAGGCTCTTTTATAGAGGCATTATTATCTACTCTAAAGTGGGCAACACTCTTCCCTGAACCATCAAACATAACAGCCACCATAAGCAGAGCAACAATAACCATAAACCATAAGGAAACGGTAGAGAGTGCTTTAAGAAATGGTCTTTCAAAAGGTTTTAGAGGGTGAAATGCCTCTGCTCCATCTCTTTTTTCTTCGGCTATAGAAAAAGCTTCATAAACCTCATTTCTATCCATATATTCATCATTATAGAACTCAATCTCTTTGCCATTATTTTCAGCTGTAATTCCATAGGGAGGAGCAATAAGGTCAATATAGTTGATTTTGTCTCCATATTTTGCTACCCATGTAAGTTCACCCTCCACATAAGTAATCTTTGCAGTATAGGCATCATAAGGTTTGTAAGATTTTCCATCTACCATCACTAACGATTGATTTCCTATCTCCTCCCACGTTAGGTTAGGAAAGGTTCTGTTTCGTTTAGAATAGATAAGATGACCCTGTTCATAGGTAAGCCAAGCATATCCATAAAGAGGAGAGAAGAGTAAAAAGTCACTCCACGTATGCTCTACATAAACCGTCTCGTTATAACTTACTCTACCTATTATCGTATACTCAACACCCTTTAACTTCCCTCTCATTCCTAGCTCAAAAGGTAAACTATAGCTCATTTTTACATTTTTGAAGTTTGAAAGCACTTTATAGTTGTCGTTAAGGTCAAGTACAGACTTACAGTAGGAGCAAGTTATACTCTCTACTCTTCCCCCACCAAGTAACTTTAAGGGGGCTGCACAGTTGGTACATTTTATACTTTGAATTTTACTCATGAGTAGAGACTTTTAATGGTTAAAGGGTCTATCCACTTCCCTTGAAATATCTTATCTATTCCATCTGTAAACTCTACAGTGACAAGATTTCCACCACCTTTACTAAGGTGAATATAGCCATGTGTTTTACCAATATTTATAGCAAAGGGCAACTCCCCCTCAAAACCCACACAACGCCCCTCTCCAACCTCCGTAGCAAGGTAGGAGCCATAACGCCTACCTACCCTTACAGCATGAGGGCTTTTAAAGGGTAAACTTATCTCTGCTCTCTTCTCTAAAACAAAATCACCCTCATCTACACTCAACCAAAACTCCTGATTACTCTCACCTTTTAAAAACCACTCTTCCCAAAATCCACGCCCATAAGTGTAACGAATTTTCCCCAATGGTAAATAATTTTTATTATCTATAATAATCGCTTCATGCAATTTAATTAAAGAGGGTTCAGGACTAAGAGTTGAAGCTTTTCCAATAAGTTTGGCTCCCTCATCGCTAAGAAATATAGATGACTTACAAGAGCGACACTCAACAAGCTTTGTCCATTTAAAATAGATATCCAAAGCATCTCCACACTGTGGACAGTTCATGGTTTTGTCGATAACTTTTTCATAGAGAGGCTTGATGGATACTCCTTTTAAAATTTTAAATTTATTTTACAATCTCATCACATAATCTAGGTTTAATTTTTTTATCTACAATCAAAATATAATACTATTTAGTGTATATTTATGCTAATAAATTACAAAGGATTTACGTTATGGTTAAATATATTACGCTATTTGTAATAGCATTTTTGATGCTCGGATGTGGAACAAAGACTACATCAGCAAAGGTTAAAAACCAAAGTAAAAAAATAGTAACTCAAGAGCCTAAAGCTGTTGTTAAACCAACAAAGAAAATTAAAAGAATGACCCTTCCAGAGGGCTTTAAAGAGACTAAAAAATTAAGACCTATGGATGCAAATGTTCCTAAAACTTGTCAAGAGTGGTCAGATGGATGTAATACCTGTAACCGTGCAGGAAATAACCAAGCAAGTTGTACTGTGTACACTTGTGAAAATAAGACAGCTTTTTCTTGTTTGAAGTGGCAATAGAGTGACTTAGGTTACAGTAATGTAGCTGTAACCAATACATTAAAAATCAAAAGACACCCCAAGAGAAAGTGCTTCTAAATCAGGAAGATTACTTTTATCAATCAAACGCTCATAATCAACGAACATATTCATATCTTCACTTAAAGCATACTCAAGCCCTGCTCCATAAGCAAAACCCGTTTCATCAATATTCTGAATATGAGATGTAGTTGTTTTTCCATACCCTGCTAATCCATACAGATTAATATCTTCACCTAGAGGGTATTGTGGTTTTACAAATGCCCCTACATGTTTAATCTTTGAACCTTCATACTCCCAGTTGGTTATAAGTCCACGAGCTTCTACACCAATATATTTGTTAAAGTCATAACCTGCTTTTGCCATAGCTCCATAGGTGATATCTTCACAATCTATATTTTTAGTACGTCCAGCTACCAAACCTACTCCTACATACCATTCAGAATCATCTACCAAAGCTACGGGTAAAGGAGTAACTGGCTCTTTTTTGATAGGTGCTTTTACCTCTTTTACAACAGGCTCCACTACAGTAACAGCTGGTTCAATCTCTACTACTATATTCTCTGCTTCATACTCTTCTACAGGGAGAATGTCTCCCCCTGCATAACTTTGACTACTCAAAGCGATGAGTGCTACCAATGAAAGTGTTATTTTTTTCATTTTTATATCCTTTATATTTTATTTCTTTCTTTTCTAAATAAGAACAATCCAAAGATTGAACCTATCATAGCTAACAGCCCTAGACCTATTTTTGTAAATACTGGTACAGAGTCTGATGTTTGACACTCTGAAAGGTCATCTACCCCTGCAACAACTGTTTTACGGAGGGTAATAAGTGTTGAGGTTGATAACTCATTACCATTATTGTCTTCTACGCTATAAGATATAGGAGTAGGATTCACATAACGAGAACCTTTCTCAACAATATACGTTATTGTACCGTCTGGATTTACTGTCCATGTACCTTGAGTTGGAACTTTTAATCGCTTTCCATCTGCAGAGAGTACTGCATCTGGATGTTTGTCCATAAACCCTTCAGGTAACACAATCTTTACAGTAGAAACATTCAAATCACCATTATCATTTGCCAATACATTCACCGTTACTGGTTTATTCAAATTACCAACTTTTACATCTTCACGTACATTTGCAATATAGTTAACAGTGACAGTAACATCTGGTCTTCGAACACCATATTTATCTTCTACAGAGTAAGCGATGTCTGCTGGGTCATTAACAAAGTCTGCTTCTGGTGTAAAGCTGATAGAACCATCACTTTCGATGCTCCATACACCTTCACCCTCAACCACTAAACTTTCTCCAGGGTTCTTAGTACCTGTAATCTGTAGGGTTGAAATATCAATAGCATCTACTTGGTCATTCGCTAATACGGGTACGGTTCCTGTTGTATTTAACTCTACATTAGAGAGAACATCAGGGAAAATCACCACATCAAACTCTTGATAATCTGGTGTATCATCTCCATCTTCATCAGGTAAAATTGTTGGGTCAAGCAATGTATCTACATCATCTATCATGCCATCTTTATCTTCATCAACTCCTTCAACCTCTACTACATCAAAAAGACCATCATTATCTGAGTCACTATCTTGGAAATCAGGAGTTCCATCTCTATCGGTATCAGTTGGAGAAGCTACAGCAACTATCGTTGTTGTTAGACCATTTTCATCTACATCACCATCTACCATTCCATCATTATCCGTATCATTGTCTGCTGATGTTCCTGACTCACTTAAGTCTGAAAGGCCATCATTATCAGCATCAATATCTTGAAAATCAGCTCTTCCATCTCTGTCTGTATCTGACACAACCAAAGTTGTAATGGTACGTGCCTCTTCTGCATCTGTTGGGGCATCAGCACTTTCAGGATTGGCATCAACCACATCAGCTAAACCATCATTATCTACATCCACAGCACTGTCTACTCGACCATTGTTATCTAAGTCTACACCACCTGCTTCACGTACATCTAAGATTCCATCATTATCTGAGTCTAAATCTTTAGTATCGACAATTCCATCACCATCAGTATCTCTACCCTCTTCACCACTCTCTTCTACTAAATCAGGTATTCCATCATTATCATCATCTAGGTCATACACATCAGGTATTCCATCAGCATCTGTATCTTCTAGTGCTTCTGTAGCGAAAGATTCTTTTGTACCATCAAGCATATCAGGTACACCATCACCATCGCTGTCTGTTGCATCATCAATCACCCCATCACCATCGGCATCAAGTGCTGCTGGTAATCTTGAGTTATTTGGTTCATTTACATCAGGGGTTCCATTTCCATCACTATCTGGTAGTGTTGGTAAAAGAGTTCCCTCTTCATCAATAACACCATCACCATTAGCATCGGTTCCACCTGCTTCTGTTACATCTAAGATTCCATCATTATCAGCATCAAGGTCTCTATAGTCTGGAACACTGTCTCCATCAGTATCTTTTGGAATTGCCACAGCTGTTACTGCTGTTGGTATACCATCTTCATCTACTGTTGCCTCTTTTATCATTCCATCTGTATCTACATTTTCTGCTGGAACACCTGCTTCTATGGCATCGGCTATTCCATCATTGTCGGAGTCTACATCTTGGAAGTTAGGAGTACTGTCTCTATCTGTATCGGTAACAGGTAACGTACTCATGGCATCATCTACACTGTTGGCTGTTGTTGGCATTCTATCTACAATATCAGCTAAACCATCATTATCACCATCAGTGGCATCATCTACTCTTCCATTGTTATCTGTATCTTCTCCACCTGCTTCTACAATATCTAAGATTCCATCATTATCTGAATCTAAATCTTTTGAATCTACGATTCCATCACCATCGGTATCTCTATTTGGTGTACCATTATCTTCTACACTATCTAAGATTCCATCATTGTCATCATCTAAATCATACTCATCTACTATCCCATCACCATCGGTATCAAGAAGTGCTGTTGTTGCAAAACTCTCTTTATTTCCATCTAGTGCATCAGCTATTCCATCTCTGTCTGTATCAACTGGAATGGTTCCTGCTTCACCAATCACACCATCTTTATCTGGGTCAATTGCTGCTGGTAACTTAGGGTTATTTGGAATCAGTGGATTGGCTACACCATCTGTTGTTGGTATTGCTGTTGGGTCAACCAAACTTTCATTTGGTGTATCATCTAATCCATCTTGGTTCTCATCGGTTCCACCTGATTCTACCACATCGGTTAGTCCATCATTATCTGAGTCTAAGTCTCTGTAATCTGCTATTCCATCATTATCTGTATCAACTGCTGTTGCTACTGATGGTACAACTGTTGGTATACCATTTTCATCTACTGCTGGGTCTTTTATCATTCCATTTGTATCTACATTTTCTGCTGGAACACCTGCTTCTATTGCATCAGCTATTCCATCATTATCGGAGTCTACATCTTGGAAGTCTGATTTACCATCTCCATCGGTATCTACTGCTGGAAGAACGGTTACAGCTGTTGCTTCCTCTATTGACGTTGGTGCATCTGCACTGTTTGGATTCTTATCTGCTATATCTGCTAAACCATCATTATCTGTATCTGTTGCATCATCTACCTTTCCATCATTATCTGCATCTGTTCCATTGGCTTCTACGATATCAAGAATCCCATCGTTATCTGCATCTAAGTCAAGTGAATCAATAATCCCATCACCATCGGTATCACGTGTTGGGTTATCTCCTAGCTCTACTAAGTCTGTGATTCCATCGTTATCATCATCTATATCATAGATATCAGCTATTCCATCTTTATCTGTATCAAGAAGTGGTGTTGTTGCAAAACTCTCTTTTGTACCATCTAGTGCATCAGCCATTCCATCTCTGTCTGTATCAACTGGAATGGTTCCTGCTTCACCAATCACACCATCTTTATCTGGGTCAATTGCTGCTGGTAACTTAGGGTTATTTGGAATCAGTGGATTGGCTACACCATCTGTTGTTGGTATTGCTGTTGGGTCAACCAAACTTTCATTTGGTGTATCATCTAATCCATCTTGGTTCTCATCGGTTCCACCTGATTCTACCACATCGGTTAGTCCATCATTATCTGAGTCTAAGTCTCTGTAATCTGCTATTCCATCATTATCTGTATCAACTGCTGTTGCTACTGATGGTACAACTGTTGGTATACCATTTTCATCTACTGCTGGGTCTTTTATCATTCCATTTGTATCTACATTTTCTGCTGGAACACCTGCTTCTATTGCATCAGCTATTCCATCATTATCGGAGTCTACATCTTGGAAGTCTGATTTACCATCTCCATCGGTATCTACTGCTGGAAGAACGGTTACAGCTGTTGCTTCCTCTATTGACGTTGGTGCATCTGCACTGTTTGGATTCTTATCTGCTATATCTGCTAAACCATCATTATCTGTATCTGTTGCATCATCTACCTTTCCATCATTATCTGCATCTGTTCCATTGGCTTCTACGATATCAAGAATCCCATCGTTATCTGCATCTAAGTCAAGTGAATCAATAATCCCATCACCATCGGTATCACGTGTTGGGTTATCTCCTAGCTCTACTAAGTCTGTGATTCCATCGTTATCATCATCTATATCATACTTATCTACTATCCCATCACCATCCGTGTCTACTGCTGGTCTATCAGAGAAGTCTTCTACATTTCCATCAAGCACATCAGCAATTCCATCTTTATCTGTATCAGTTGCTTTATTAGGGTCTATAACTCCATCACCATCAGCATCTAAAACACCTGGAAGGTTTGGATTGTTTGGCTCATTAACATCAGCTATTCCATTGCTATCTTCATCTGGTAAAGTAGAAGCATCTGTTAAGCTATTTGGAGCATCAATAACACCATCACCATTAGCATCAGTTCCACCTGCTTCTGTTACATCTAAGATGCCATCATTATCGGTATCAAGGTCTCTATAGTCTGGAACACTGTCTCCATCGGTATCTTTTAGTGTTGCCACAGCTGTTACTACTGTTGGTATACCGTTTTCATCTACTGCTGTTTTTTTTATCATTCCTGTTGTATCTACATTTTCTACTGGAACACCTGCTTCTATTGCATCAGCTATTCCATCATTATCGGAGTCTACATCTTGGAAGTCTGATTTACCATCTCCATCGGTATCTACTGCTGGAAGAACGGTTACAGCTTTTGCTTCCTCTATTGACGTTGGTGCATCTGCACTGTTTGGATTCTTATCTGCTATATCTGCTAAACCATCATTATCTGCATCTGTTGCATCATCTACCTTTCCATCATTATCTGCATCTGTTCCATTGGCTTCTACGATATCAAGAATCCCATCGTTATCTGCATCTAAGTCAAGTGAATCAATAATTCCATCACCATCGGTATCACGTGTTGGGTTGTCTCCTAGCTCTACTAAGTCTGTGATTCCATCGTTATCATCATCGATATCATAAATATCTGCTATTCCATCACCATCAGTATCAAGAAGTGTTGCTGTTTCAAACTTACCTTTAGAACCATCCATTACATTTGGAATACCATCACCATCACTATCTGTTGCATCATCTATTACTCCATCACCATTATTGTCTATCATCGCTGGTAATTTAGGGTTATTGGGAATCAATGGATTCGCTACACCATCTGTTGTTGGTATTGCTGTTGGGTCAACCAAACTTTCATTTGGTGTGTCATCTAAACCATCTTGGTTCTCATCAGTTCCACCTGCTTCTACCACATCGGTTAGTCCATCATTATCTGAGTCTAAGTCTCTATAGTTTGGCGTTGTATCTTCATCACTGTCAATAGGCTCAGCTACTTTAACCGATGTTATACCATTGGCATCAACATCACCATCAACTCTTCCATCATTGTTAGCATCAGCTGTTACGACTGTTCGGGCTTCAACAAGGTCACTTACTCCATCATTATCAGAGTCTATATCTTGGAAATCTCTCTTCAAGTCTCCATCTGTATCAACTACGGCTAACTTAGTAGTTGTCAATCCATCTTCTAGTGTTGTTGGAGCATCAGCTAAAGCTGGATTATTGTCAACCACATCTGCAAGACCATCATGGTCTCCATCTGTTAGGGTATCTACTCTTCCATCGTTGTTACTATCCACTCCATTTGCCTCTACAATGTCTAAAATTCCATCATTGTCAGCATCTAAGTCTTTAGAGTCGATAACACCATCACCATCAGTATCTCTCAATGGCATACCATTCTCTTCTACCACATCAGGGATTCCATCATTATCATCATCAATATCATTCACATCTGCAATACCATCAGCATCTAGGTCATAAAGAACAGTTATTTTAGCCTCATTAGAGACTTTACCTGTGTTATCTGTAACCATGTAGTTAACAGGTGTTGGGTCAAACATAAACCCTGTTTCAGGAGTAAAGGTAATATTTCCATCTTTAACACTCCATGTTCCCTCATTTGGAACAACCAAACTCTCACCCATAGCCGAGGTACCAACAAGTTGAATTGCTGTTACATTTATATCATTTTCAGCATCACTATCATTTCCTAAAACTGCAAGAGTTACAGGATTACCTGTTATTCCAATTTTGCTATCTTCTACAACTACTGGTGCTGTTTGTGGGTAATCAATGGTTATTTTAGCCACATTTGAGACCAATCCTGTCTTATCTGTTACCATATAACTTATAGGTGTTGGGTCATTGGTATATCCTGTTTCAGGAGTAAAGGTAATATCACCTGTTGTAGCATTTACACTCCATTTACCCTCAGAAGCAACAATCAACTCTGTTACTTTATTCTCCTCTTTATCAACTATTTTTACGGTTGTTGGGTCGATATCACTCTCTTCATCTGTATCATTGCCAAGTACATTAACAACGGTTGGCTGTGCCGAAACACCTGTTGCTGTGTCTGCTACAACTACTGGTGCTGTTTGTGGGTAATCAATGGTTATTTTAGCCTCATTTGAAAGCAGTCCTGTCTTATCTGTAACCACATAACTGATAGGTGTTGGGTCATTGGTGTATCCTGCTTCAGGAGTAAAGGTTATGGCTCCTGTTGTTGCATCTACTGACCATGTTCCCTCATTTGGAACGACCAAATTTTCACCTGCATTGGTTGTTCCAACGATTTTTACGCTTGTTGGGTCGATATCATCTTCTATATCGGTATCATTAGCAAGTACATTAACAACTGTTGGCTGTGCCGAAACTCCTGTTGCTGTATCTGCCACAACTACTGGTGCTGTTTGTGGGTAATCAATGGTTACTTTAGCCTCATTTGAAACCAGTCCTGTCTTATCTGTAACCACATAACTGATAGGTGTTGGGTCATTGGTATATCCTGTTTCAGGGGTAAATGTTATGGCTCCTGTTGTATCTACTGACCATGTTCCCTCATTTGGAACGACCAAGCTTTCACCTGCATTGGCTGTTCCAATAATTTTTACTGTTGTTGGGTCGATATCACTCTCTGCATCGGTATCATTGCCAAGTACATTAACAACGGTTGGCTGTGCCGAAACACCTGTTGCTGTGTCTGCTACAACGACTGGTGCTGTTTGTGGGTAATCAATGGTTACTTTAGCCTCATTTGAAAGCAGTCCTGTCTTATCTGTAACCACATAACTGATAGGTGTTGGGTCATTGGTATATCCTACTTCAGGGGTAAATGTTATGGCTCCTGTTGTTGCATCTACTGACCATGTTCCCTCATTTGGAACGACCAAACTTTCACCTGCATTGGTTGTTCCAACGATTTTTACTGTTGTTGGGTCGATATCACTCTCGGCATCGGTATCATTGCCAAGTACATTAACAACGGTTGGCTGTGCCGAAACTCCTGTTGCTGTGTCTGCTACAACTACTGGTGCTACATAATCAGCATCAACATCTCTATAATCCACATCTGCATCATTATCTGAAATTAAATCTTCATCAGGAAGAGTCTTAGCTCCACTGTTTAAATCATCATTAACATCTGCACTACTTACATCATCATAAGCATCTAAAATACCATCTTTATCACTATCATTTTGATTAATAGCTAAGGTATATCCTGCTTCTGTTCTATCATCTTTACCATCATTATCTGAATCTAAGTCAATATAATCAGGAGTATCTATACCATCTGTATTAACAGGTGTTAAACCTCCAGCATAATTATCATCAAGACCATCACTATTAGCATCTGTCCCACTTGGAGCAACATAACCAGCTGTCGTTTGTGCTTCAACATTATCAGGAATTCCGTCGTTGTCGGAATCTAAATCTAAATAATTAGGAACACCATCTCCATCACTATCTCCTGTTCCCTCAACTGTATCCAAAATTCCATCATTATCATCATCAAGGTCAATTTTATCAAAAATCCCATCTCCATCAATATCCGTATCTACCAATATAGTAGAGATAGCAGGTGCAGAACTTGTACCATAAGTTGTATTGGTCACAGAGATTTCAATTTTTCTATCTGTTTTATCAGGGTTTGCATTTGGATTCACAAAAGTAATACTTTTTAAAGCAGTTTGATAATCAGCTAAAGAGGCATCTCCACTTAATACTATTTTAATTTTACCTGCAACAGAGCTATCTATAGTTGAGGTAATACCAGCAGGTAAACTACCTACATTTAAAACATCTCCCTCTTGTGCATTAGTAAATAAAATTGTTGCTTCACCTAAATTGGTACCCAATGCAACATGTTGATTAACCAATACATCACTATCTACAATAGCTATTGCTGAACTTCCTGCAGCAAAAGAAGCAGTATAATCCTTACCTGTTGTAGTAGAATCATCTGAATCTAAATCTAATGCTAAAAAATCTATACTTTGAGGGTTAACAAACTGAAAATCACCATCTCCATCATGTACCGAACGGGCATAAGTTGCACCAAGATCAATACGATAAGTAATATCCCATGAAGATACATTATTCCACTTAAAACTTACCATAGAAGTTGTTTCACTGTTTTGATTTTGTGTACCACTTGCTTTAACTAAGCCAGAGACAACTTCTACTTTAAGATTGGTGGGATTTTCTAAACTATATCCTGTTAATTGTGACAAACTAGGAATAACTGTTTCACGAGTATATGGATTGCCACCCACACCATCTACATCAGCAACTGAAAAAGTTGGATTACCAAAAGCAAATACAGTTTGATTTGTTCCACTTTTAAAAACTTCCCAATGTAAAGTCAATTCCCCTCCTGTTCTGCCATTATTAGACATCAAAATAGAGGGGTCATCTCCAATTGTTTCAAAAACTAAACTGTTAGCATTATAAGCTATAACTGTTGCCCGTAAGTCAATTGGCTCTCCATCTATTGTTCCCACATTTGTCCAGAGTCCCACTGCACCTAATCCACTACCTGTAGTTGTAGGGTTAGCAGTTGCTGAAATGGTCATTGGTGCAGCGTATACAGGTACGGTAAGTACTCCTAAAATAGCAAGAGCTGCACTTTTAGATATAAATCCTCGAAGCACTGACCTTAAATTTCTTGAAACATAATTGGAAGCTTGTGATGTATCTAATATATTATTTTCTTTCATTCAATATCCTAGTTAAATTTTATATTTTATATAAATATAGTAACAAGTATGAAATTTATATAAACTTAAATTTAAATTAGTTAAAACTATTAATTTATTTACTTAATTTAAATTGGTGTTAAATATGAAAAAAACCATGATATTAAATCAGTTATCATAATAAATAATAGAAACAAATATCTAAATAAAAGGAGTGCTTTCCTATAAAAGTTAAGAGATAAAAAATAAAAAAGGATTAAGAAAAAACCTCTTGAAAAAGAGGAAAGCCAAGTAAGGCTTTTTTGAAAAAATAGTAAAAGTAACGACTATCTTTTTCTGAAGAAACATTAACGTTTTGAAAACTGTGGAGAACGTCTCGCTTTTTTCTTACCTGGTTTCTTACGCTCAACAACACGTGAATCACGAGTAAGAAGACCCATAGGCTTAAGAATAGCTCTAAAAGATGGCTCATACTCAACCAATGCTTTTGTAATACCATGCTTAACAGCATCTGCTTGTGCTGAGTAACCACCACCAAGAGTAGAAGCTTTAATATCTACAGATTCTAGTTGCTTAGTAGCTTCTAGTGGAAGTCTAACTTTCATCTTAAGTGTCTCATGTCCACCTAACCACTCATCAAGAGTTTTACCATTAATAGTCATCTCACCTTTACCTGGAGTTAACCATACTTTAGCAATGGCTGCTTTTCTTTTACCTGTTGCATAAATAGTTGCCATTCTTATGCCTCCTTGTTAATTTGTGCAGTATGAGGATGCTCAGACCCTGCATATACTTTTAATTTTTTAAGCATTGCTCTACCAAGAGTAGTCTTAGGAAGCATACCTCTTACAGCCAAACGATAAAGTTTTTCTGTATGATTGTCTAACATATCATCAAGTTTTTTACTTTTAGTAGAACCAAAGTAACCTGAGTGAGTAAAGTACTCTTTAGTTGCAAGTTTGTTACCTGTAAATTTTGCTTTTTCAGCATTAATAATTACAACGTAATCACCACAATCAACATTCGGAGTAAATGAAGGCTTGTGTTTACCTCTTAAAAAAGTAGCTACGTCTGTTAAGATACGACCAAATGTTTTTCCCTCAGCGTCAATAAGAATCCAATCTCTTTGAACTTCATGAGGTTTCATTACAGATGTTAATTTCATGTAATTTCCTTATGTAAAATAGCCCCAATGGACTTTAGATGGCGAAGTATAGCGAGTTAAACTTAAAATTTATTTAAATTAAGATAAATTTAAGCTTAAACCTATAACATCAACTCATACCGAGTATTTCGACCACCATACCCCTCTATCTCTCGTATAATCCCTTTGTTGAGCATATCTTTAAGATGCCTAGATGCAGTTACAGCGTCTGTTTTGGTTAAGGCTCTATACTTTTTGTTGGTCAAACCACCCTCAAAGTTGCCCTCTCCTGCGTCAAGAAGTCTGTTGATAACTTTGTTTTGCTTTTCATTGAGTTTTATGTATCTGATTTTATCATAAAATCGCGTCTTTTTTATTACTTTCTCAATATTTTCAAGTGAAATATTTATGGACTCTTTTATACTCTTTGTATGCCAAACTATCCACTCTGTAATGTCTAAATTTGGGTTATAGAGCAAGTTTTGACTCTGTTCAAGCGTATTATAATAACCTTTTCGGTCTTGGTTAATAGCCGAAGAGATGGAGTAGTATCGGTTATCTAAGCCTCCATCTTTTGCTAAAATATAGTTGACAATGGCTCGACCTATGCGTCCATTACCATCATCGTAAGGGTGAATGGACTCAAACCATAAATGAGCAACGGCACTTTTGATAATGAAGTTTTCGCTACTGCTGTTGATATATTCTATTAAAAGTTTAACTGATGATGCTATCTGTTTATGAGGTATGGCAACATAATGTACTCTCTCTTTACCAATAGAACCTGAGACTATCTGCATCTCATCATGGTCTCTAAAAATACCTCGCTTTACAGGGTACAAAACAGACTCATAAGACTCAAAAATAGCCTCGTGCCATTTGTGTAACCTCTCTATAGTTAACTCATCTTGGTTAAACCTACTATCAAGATATAGTTCTGTTAAGCTGTCACTTGTTTTGGTAGATCTATCTTCTCTGTTAAATGCAATATTGAGTTTTTTATGTAAAGAGGAGCGTACACTGTCACGCTTTAACTCTACTCCCTCTATGAGTGATGTAGCCACAATTTCACTTAAAGAGGTCTCTATGGAGAAGCTGTCATGTTCATTTTGAGCTAGATAACTCATTTTACCTTTTAGCTCTCCACTTTTTTCTATGAGTTTAAAAATCATCGGCTCTATTTGGCTGTAATCATGACTAAAATTAGGAAAATTCTGATGTTCCCAAATCCATTTTTTGCTATTCATAACATAATCCTGTTATCTTTAGATAATTAATCATAACATAAAAGTGTTATGATTGTCATAAAACAGCTTAAACCTCTACAAACTCCACACCCTCTTCCAACAAGTAAACTATAAATCCTCGTGTATACTTCTTCTCTATGTTCTCTATTGCCTCTTTATAGCCTCTTACTTGTTTTCGATGCTCTTGGTGGTACTTTTTTGAACTCTTATACTCCACCACTATATAGTGGTCATCATGCTCTAGCAGTAAATCTATCTGTTTTAGCTCCTCGTTAAAGCTTAGTGCTTGTTCATTACTTTTTTTAGCACCCTCCAACAACTTTTGAAACCTATCATTGGTCACCAACTCCAACACACGAATTTTAATCTCTTCAAAGCTCTCAGAAGTTAACTGTTGACCATAACGGTTCTTAGTCGCTGTCATGGCATCGGCTAGACCCATAATGGAAAAGGTTGACATCATCTCTAAAACATAGTGCAACACCGTACCAAAGAGCATCGCTTCATAATCTTTCTCCTCTTCTTCTTCTGGCTTATTTACCTCTTGAACTCCATAGTGGGTTATGGTTATGGGTTCATGATTTGCTTGTTCATTTTGTTTTTCTATTCTGTTTGGTGTTATTGAACCTACGGACATCTCTATCATGCCTAAGGGGTCAAAAATGGAACCTTTTGGTTTTCTTATGACGACCATACTCTCTACAGCTCGGGTTAATGCCACATACAACACGTTCATCTTATCTTTAGCATTAAGGTTTTTCTGTTTAGCTAAGAGATGTTTATAGGTTTCATCAAAATTTTCTCGTCCACCCATTTTGTAAAAAATCTGTTTAACATAGAGGGACTCATCATACTCATAAAGCAGTGTTGAACGGTCAGGGGCTGTACCTTTTAATTTGTCAAGGACAATAACATGTTCAAACTCCAAACCTTTTGAACCATGAATGGTCATAATTTTTGCTCCAGATTTTGCAGAGGAAGCCACCTCTATAGAGGAGAGGTTAAACTCTTCTAAAAATGTTGCTATATCAGAAAAAGTTGCAGCAAACTCTAAAAGTTTCAAAAGATTCAAATCGTTCTCAAAATAACCAAAAGAGCCAATAAGCTTATGTACCACAGTTAAAGGCTCCATAAAAGGGTGAAACCACGAAACATCAACCTCATCTATACTTTTACCTACCCTCTCTAACATGGCTTGGGCATCAAGCTCTAAACCAGTGAACAGGTACTGAACCATGGAGACCACGGCTGCCTCTTTTGCCGTATGTTTTAAAGAACTTGAAGTCTTTAAAGAGGTGGCGTACCCTTTTTCATAACACGCCTCTTGAATGGTTGCTCCATCTTTGTTGGTAGAGACCAAAAAGGCTATATCGGATAGAGGAATACCCTTTTCTAAATACATCTCTAGTTGTTTAACAGCCTCCTCTGCCAACGCTTCTGCTTCTACCACTGCCACATACCCTTCATTGGCACCTTCACGATATTTAGCTATCGGAAAATCTACCATGTTTGGTTCAAACCAACGGTTCACTTGCTCTACCACCGATTTGGAACTTCTATAGTTGGTATCCATATTAGAAATTTTTATGTCATAGTGAGCAGCAACTGAGTTAAATAGCTCTTCAACCCCTCCTCTAAAACGGTAAAGGGACTGCTTGGTATCACCCACATAGAAAAAAGTTCTAAACTCCCCACCTACTGCAAAGAGTTCATCTATAAGAGGTTTAAGCAGTAAAAACTGTAGCGTAGAAGTGTCTTGAAACTCATCTAAAAGTATATGTTTAAAACGACTGTCTATTTTAAAATACAAAAACTCTTTATTTATGCTCTCATGCAAAAGCCTATAGGTAAAGTAAGTAAGGTCGTCAAAGCTTAAAACACCTAACTGTCGTGCAGTAGAAATATTGGCATTTTTATAGTAATCATAGAGTTGAAAAAGATTGTGTAAAACCACTTGTTCTTTAACCCTCGCCCATTTAGAAAGTAGTGCTTTTAATTCTAAAAATTCCTCTTCTATGGCAGGGTTTTTCTCTACATACTTCTTATAGTTTCTATGGTCAAGTAGGCTCTCTTTCTCAAAGACCGTCTTTTTAAACAGTACCTTCACCTCCATAGGCATAAAGTTTTTAATAGCTGAAGCAGAAGCTCCAGACTCTATAACTAACTTATGTAAACTCTCTCGTTTAGCATCAATGCTCCCCTCTAATACTCTAATATTTTGTAACTCATACGATGCATCAGGCAAAAGTGGGTCTATTTTATAAAAGTTCTGCATTAGTTCAAACATCTTTAAAAAACGTTTGTCTTCTATGTTCATAGCAAGTTTTACCAACTCATGCAACAAAGAGTTGGCTTGAACCTCTTCTAAAAAGTTCTCCTCTTTCTTCTTATCATCTATCTCTTTGGTCACAAAGTCTGGCTCTATGTCTATGTAGAGCGAAGCCGAACGTAAAATAGAGGTAAAAAAACTGTCAAGCGTTACTATAAAATTAGAAGAGGAGAGAAAGTTTGCTAAAACTTCTGGCTGTTTTTCCAAAAGTTCCTCTTTAGAAAAGCCTGTCTGTTCAGAAATAGCCAAAAGTTCACTGGGTTTCTCTTCTAAGTTTATAAGTAAAGAGACCACACGCTGTTTCATCTCTGCTGCAGCCTTATTCGTAAAGGTCGCAGCCAGTATGGTACTTGGCTCTTCACCTAAAAAAAGCAAAGAGATATAACGAACAGAAAGAGCAAATGTTTTACCTGAACCAGCAGAGGCTGAGTAGGCTAAATAGGGTTGAAAAGTAGTAGGATTATTTTGCATAAATATAGAGTTTTCTCCTATTTTTATAAACATTATAGTTTTATTTTCTTAATAGACTTCTTGCATAACCCTCTAAATATCCATATTATCTATTGCACATCATCTTTCATTAAATATCCTCTCGACTTAGCTAAGGCTAGGACTTCGAGTGTATTTAATAAAATCTAATGCACACTAAATAATATTTACAAAATATAGGGTTACGCAAGAAGTCTAATCAACCACTTTCTAAAAAATATTTTTTTAACTTCACAATTTAAGCACATTTTAACCATGAGTTAACCTACGATTAACCTCTTTACTATAAAATTAGTAATAGATTTTATAATAAAGGACACATTATTAGGACAAGCAAATATTTTTTAATAATTTTTACATTTACCTTATCAGCTTTCGGATTTGACTATCACCTCAAACCTTACGCTTTAACTAAAAATATAGATTGCTTTTTTGGTCTCAATACTAAAGCAGAAGAGGAAAATGGTGGACGTGTTATCAACACCTGTTATATAAAGAGTGATAAAGGTTACGTCGTTGTAGACAGTGGTCCAACTTACGCTTATGCACAACAAGCTTTTACAGCGATGCAAGAAAAAGAGAAACTTCCCGTTAAATATGTTATTAACACTTCAGCCGAAGAGCTTAATATCTTAGGTAATGAGTTTTACAAAGAGCGAGGAGCAACACTTATTGGTCCAAAATCTTATGAAAAACGTATAAAAGAGCAAAAGCCCCTTACCCTATTAGAAAAACTTTCAAACGCTATTTTTACCAATACTCGTTTAATTCCTTTAGATATTTATCAAAATTCAGATACAACCATTAGCATAGGAAAAAGAAAAATAGAGATTAAAAAGTTAGAAAAAGGTGACAGTAAAAACCTTGTTGTTTATCTTCCAAAGGAAGAGACTATTTTTGTAGGAAATTATATTTCAAACAAACGACTACCTGAACTTAAAGAGCATGACTCTTTAAATGAATGGATGGAAAACATCAAAAGCATTGAAAAGTTATCATGGAAACATATTATTACAGCACATGGTACTAAGACAACGAGAAAAGCATTGGCTTCTACTAAAAACTATCTGACAAAACTCAAAAAAACTGTTTTAGAGTCTATTGAAAACCCTTCAAAGAGCAAAGACAACGACACTTTTGGAACCTATCAGAACACCCCTTTCTTTAAAGAGTTCCATACCGAAAACATTCAAAAAGCTTACGATGAGTTAAAGATGGCTAAACTAAAAACAGATAAAGTAAAATCTGATAATGAGACAACAGCTATTTTAACTGCAATGAGCAATATTAAAACCAGTAAAGTTTTAAAAGAGGGTACAACAAAAGCTATTGTCAGCTCTAAAAATATTGAAGAACCAAAAGAAAAAATCAAAAAAGAAAAAGAGCATATCAAAATATCTAAAGTTGAGATTACACAGGAGACCAGTGTTCAAAGCATTATCGAAGAAGCATCAAAAGCAGAAATTGCACCTACTACAGAAGAGGAAGTCCCTTATATTAGTTATGATAAAGACTTCTTTACAGCTCAAAGAGATGCTATTAAAGAGCATAAAATGGTATTTATAAAAGTTGAAGCTGATAACTGTGAGCCATGTATGGAACTTGACCAAGAACTCGCTTCCAATAAAACCCTTAGAAAAATGATAAATAAATATACCAAAGCCATAAAGGTAAATACCTCTTATGAGTCTGTACCTTTAGGTTTAACAAGTATGGGTACACCTACAGTATTTGTTATTAATCCAGAGACAGAAAAAGTATTAATGAAACTAGAGGGTGATTCTGCATATAAAGATTTAGAGGACTCATTAAGGTCCATTACGGGAGAAGAAGAGACAACAGCATTAGCATTAGCACAATAAATTAGGGTAGAGACTTTGCTCTACCCCTACATGTCGTACAAATGAACCCCCGTCGTAGGGCTAGACCGACGTGTCTGCCCTTGATTCACATAAAATAGATATTACTTCATCATAAATAAACCCCACGCTCACAAAGTAAAGTATAGTCGCAAAAAGTACAGCGACTCACCTCTTCACAACGCTCTGCTACTACTTGATTCATTGATTTTAGCTCACTTATGGTTTCATATAAAAGCTCTGTTTTGGCTTCTAGTTCGGTTATCTCTGTCATTTTTCCTGTAAATATCTCTACAAATGCTAAATTTAGTCCTTTGTATTTATCTTTCAAGAGTTCAGAGTAGATACTCATCTGAAAATCAGTTAATTTCTCTAAGTTCTTAGTTCGGTTTGCATCGCTTATGGAACCACTTTTATAGTCAAGAACATAGGTTCCAGCGACATCTTGGTCTATTCGGTCTACTACCCCTTTAAAGTTTACTCCTGCTATGCTACCCACTATCTGTTTTTCACGCTCAACCACTCGCCACCCTGCTTTAAAATGGTAAATTTGTTGCTCTATAAATTTAGCCAATTTTGCTTTCCATAAGAGTTTTGAGTAGGCTACTTTAGGGCTATAGGTCTCCAATAGTTGGTCTAAAAGTCTGTCGATATTTGACTTCATCTCATCACTGTTTTCAAAAAAACGCTTCTCTCTAAAAAGATGCTCTAAAACCTTATGTAAAAAAGCCCCTTCGTTCAACTCATCCTCATCTTTTGCTTTGAGCTTTTGCTCATAGGTATAATAGTACTTTCTCCTACAAGTCAAAAAGGTTTTAAGCCGTGTCGCTGACCACGTGATGTCTGTAGCATCAAAGTTCTCTATAATAGGGTCAAGCTGTTCAACCACCATGGAAGGCTCATCATAAAGCAGTTCTAGTGAAGGATTCACATACTCACCCAAACCTAAGCCCAACTCATAAAGGTAGGTAGCAGGTGTTTTGTTATTGCTTCTACTGTAGATAATGGTTGCTGTTTGAGCTTGTTCTAGTATGCGTTTATAGAGCTGTTTTTGCAGTGCTTCACGGTCATTTTTAGTAGGTAACTTTGCAAACTTTCGTAATGATGAGTTTAAGAAGCTGTCTTTTGCAGGGATACTTGGAACAATCCCATCGTTAAAGTCCACTATTACCACCCCTTTAAACGAAACCCCTCTGGTCTCCAACGCTCCCATAACGGTTACTTTTCCTCCTCGAACATCATCAAGGCTCAGTTGACTTAAACGCTTGAGCCATAAAAAGAGCCATGACTTCACAGACATAAGCTCTTCTGAAAAGACCATCTTAAACTGCTGAAAAGCCTCCTCAACAACCTCTCTTTTTCTATCCAAATCAAAAGGCTTCATGGTTGCAAAAAAATCTTCCACACCAAGCTTTCTACCCACACTTATTTTATTTAAATCCTCTTCTGCTATGCCATATTTCTTAAGTAAAAACTGCGTTTCAGGTGAGAAACTTTGCCAGTGATGGTAGATGGCTTCCAAACGTTTATAGGACTTGGTTTTACTATAGTCAAACCCCATAGCAAAGTTAAAGTTGTTGAGTTTATCATAGAGTCTTAATGTCTCTTTAAAGCTCTCATCAGGGAGTAGCACCACGATATCATCAGCTTCTATACCTGAATTTACCATTTTTTGAACAGCCTCTAAAAGTAATGGTATTTGAGTGAGTCGCTCTTCTACAGAAAAGACTTTAGCTCGGATGGTCTCTTGATTTTTTAGAGAGCTTAGCACAGTTTGGGTATGTAAATCAAAAGAGACAAAAGCATCCTCTTCTAACTCTACCCCCATCTCTAAAAATCGCTCTTGCATCTTTTTGTTAAACTTTGAAGTCTGCATATGAATCACAAAAGGTTTTGCTTTTGCTATCTTGCTTATCAGCTCCAACTCAAAGTAACTCATGTACCCTTCTAAATAGAGTTCAAACCTATCATAACTCTCTACAAAACCTTGGTTTATACGGTAGTTTTCAGGGGTAAACACACGGTCAGTTAACCCTTTTGAGAGTAAAATATTTCTATAATTTTTTAACAACTCTTCAAGTATCTCAATATGCTCTGAAAACTCTACATATGCATCACCCTCAACCAAAGCATCAAAACTTACCTTTTCATGAGAAAGCTCCTCAAAGAACTTAAATATGGCATCAGTTTTGGTAAAAAACCTTATTAATTCCCGATTAATTTTTAGACCATTAAAGGCATCAAAGTTACTTGCCTCTTGCAAAAAAAGTGCCCGTTGCAAAGGGTCAACCATGGCAAGTTCAGGGAGTAAAATAGCCCGACGTTCAAAGTCATCTATTCGCATTAGTGAAGGCAACAGAGCATCCTGCTCTTTTTGAGCAACTCTGGCATTTCGTATGGCACGAGAGGTAGGGTAAATGTGTAGTATTTTCATAAAAAGATTATAGCAGATTTTTATTCACAATTTTTTGCTATTATAAATAAAAAGGTTTCTCCATGTTGTACTTCCTAGATAATCTTTCCGTAAATTTTCTAAATACGCTAAAACGCTTCCCCATGGTTAGTCTCTCAGCCTACCTTATGACACTTATTTTACTTATCTTCTCCATTACGGGTCATGGACTTATGGAGAAGTATCCAAACTATGATTTGGCTAACAAAATAGCATTTTTAATGACCCTTGCTATGCCTCTCTTTTTTGTTTTAAAACTCTCTTCTAAAAAACAGTTTATGACACTTATAGGTATGGCTCTTCTAGTTGGCTACTATTTTCTTTTTATTCCTGATAATTTAGAAAATGCAAACTCTGCATTTTTCCAAAGACACTTTTTATGGATAGTAGCATTAATGATATTTTCCATAGTAGCACCTTTTCTTTTTCGTCCAACAAACAATGAAGATTTTTGGGAGTGGACACAGCAGATTGTTTTTGCACTTTTAGCAACATTACTCTTCTCGATTGTACTGTTTTTAGGGTTAGAAGGAGCAAGATATGCACTAGAAAAACTTTTTAATATTACTGCTTTACCTCGCTTTAAACATCGAGTAGAAGAGATATTTATGCTTACAATATTTGGGCTTTTTTCTATCAACTACTTTTTATCACAAGTTCCAAAAAATCCTCTACTTATAACTTCCAGACCCTATAGTAAAATAGAAAATATCTTTACTAAATACATCTTAACTCCTTTGGTTATCATCTATTTTCTTATTCTTTTTGCTTATACCTTTAAAATTATATACCTTAACCAATTCCCAACAGGGGTTCTTGCTTGGCTTGTACTCATTTTTTCAGGGCTTGGCATAGTAACATTTCTTTTTTGGACACCTTTATGGGGTGAAAAAATCAAAAAATACAAAAAACTAATTTGGATAGCCATACTTCTACAAACCTTTGTTCTAGCCATAAGTATCTATATGCGTATAGAGCAGTATGGCTTAACAGAAAACCGTTACTTCATAGCCTTGGCAGGAGTTTGGTTATTTGTAACCTCACTCTACTTTATCGTTTTAAAAAATGCCTCTTATAAATGGATATTTATTACCATTCCTCTGCTGATAGTAGTTTCCCTATCTGGTCCCTTTTCTGCTAGAGAGCTTTCAAAAGCGAGTCAAGTAGAGAAATTACAAACACTTTTAGGTACTTCAATGCCCCTATCAGAAGAGTCAAACAGCACAGTAAAGTACCAAATATCAAGTAAAATAGAGTATCTGTTTAGAAAACATGGCATCGACTCTCTTATGCCAGTGATACCTGAGATAGTGGCTAACTATAAACCAAAAAATAATAAACAAAATGATTGTGAAGCAATATCTTATGATGGTTCATTCCCTTATTATGCTACAAAAAAATTGGGCTTTAACTTCATAGACAAGTGGCAATGGGAACAAAACTTAAGATATGAAGCGAAAAATATACCTATCTATATTCATTCCATTTATCCCAATAATACGACTACCTTGAACATAAAAGGCTATGATTGGCTACAATCTTTCTCTTTTTATAATCCAGCAGAAGAAGTAAACATAAGAGGACCACTCTACTGCCCTCCAATGGCTGAAGAGATACCTGATGACTTCAACAACACTACGCCATTTACACTCAAAACAGATAACGATTATATCCATATTGAAAAAGAGAAAAAGAGCATAGCTAAGATAAAAATAGATACATTCATAAGCACCGTTAAAGAGAAATGGGAGGAGCAATATAAAAACAATGACAAAACGCTTACTCCTTTTCAAGAAGCTGGATTGAAACCAAAAGATTTAACGCTTGAATATGAAGATTCAGAGATAAAAGTAAAGTTCTTTTTTCAGTCGCTTGAATTTTCACAAAAAAAGCATAAACTGATACAGTATAATGGAAGAGTGCTTATTCATGAAAAATAGTTGATATATATTAGTTTTTATGTTATACTTTTTTAATCTTGGAGGGTTATAGCTATGAACATAGTATTATTAGACAGTAAGACACTTGGTAGTGATTTAGATTTAACTCCATTACAAGAGCTTGGTGAACTAACCACGTTCTCAACAACTGCATCTTCCCAAACAAAAAAACGCATAGAAGATGCTACGATAGTAATAACCAATAAAGTGGTGATTACTAAAGAGCTTATGCAAAATTCCTCTAAGCTAAAACTCATCTGCATCGCTGCTACAGGTATGAATAATGTTGACTTAGGTGCTGCAGAAGAGTTAGGAATCATGGTTAAAAATGTATCTGGCTACTCTACAAATTCTGTTGTTCAACACACTTTTGCTTTGGCTCTTTCTCTCATGCAAAGAGTCTCTTACTATAATCAGAGTGTACAAAGTGGGATATGGAGTGATTCTGACCTCTTCACCGATGTCTCTAACCCTTTTTGTGAAATAGCTGGTAAAAAATGGGGAATCATAGGTCTAGGAACCATAGGTAAAGAAGTTGCAAGGGTTGCCGAAGCATTTGGAGCCAATATTGAGTACTTCTCTACTTCTGGAGAAAATAAGATTAACGACTATCATCACTCTGAGATTGATGAACTCTTAAGTATCTGTGATATTGTCTCTATTCATTGTCCTCTAAACAATACTACTCAAAACCTTATAGATGCATCAAGACTTAAACTCCTAAAAGATAAAGCCATACTACTTAACCTTGCTCGTGGTGCTATTGTTAACGAAGAGGACTTAGCAGAAGAGTTAAATAGACGAGAAATTTATGTAGGACTAGATGTTCTAGCTAAAGAGCCTATAGAGAAAGATAACCCTCTTTTACATGTTAAAGATAAAAATAGACTCATTATAACGCCACATATTGCTTGGTCAAGTATAGAGGCACGAAAAAAGCTTTTAGAAGGAATTGTTGAGAATATTGAGACCTTTATAAAGCAAAAAACCTAGTTTTTAGAGCTATTTGTATAATAATTAATAAAATTAAATACTCTATATTTAAATCATAATAATTATTAATATTAAGGAATTATAAATATTTGAATATTAAATAAATATTAATTTATTTTTATAGTTTAATAGTTAAAATATTTTTTATGTGTTATAATTTTCTTAGCAGGATATATTTATAACGTAGACCTCCTCCTTCCTTTAATAAATTTTAATATTTATATTCTGCAGAGGTGTTTTAAGCTATTATAATTAAATATTTTTTTCTCTGTCTCGTCAACAGAACCAAAGCTTAAACATCTCAACCCTTCTTAAATAAAACTCTGTCCTAGTTGATAAAAAAGCAAAATTCCACTTTATATCATATATTTCTTAATATTTTTTTTAATTATATTTTTTTATATATTGATAGAAATACACGTTAAAAACACTTTAATATTTTATAATACAAAAAATAAAAAATAAAAGGATTACAAATGATAAATAAACGTTTGGTCGTTATTACCCCTGTTTATAAAAAAGAGTTATCTGAAAATGAATATTTATCTATAAAATCTTCTCTTCAAAATTTAAAAAATTATGATAAGGTTATTATTGCACCTGAAAAATTTTTAAAAGATCAAGAATTTATTGATATCTGGAATGAGTATGGCTATAGAGTAGTTTTTTTTAAAGACAAATACTTTATTAATACTGACAGCTATAATAGATTAATGTTAAATAAAATATTTTATAAAAAATTTACTGATTATGAATATATGTTAATTGTACAGTTAGATGTTTTGATTTTTTCTAACTCTCTAGATTATTGGATGAATAAAGATCTTGACTATGTTGGAGCACCTTGGGTTAACAATGACCTTCATGGTATGCGATTTCATTTTTCAGGTAATGGAGGATTATCTTTACGTAAAATAAAAACATTCCTTTCGGTATTAGAGTCTACTCAACTTTCAAAAAAACAAGATTATTATGGAGTATTACCAATATCAGGAAATCTTAAAACTATTTTACTTTTATCAGTACTATTTAAATTGAATTTTAAATATAATGCAAATATTTTTAAATATTTTTATAAAAAACAAGAAGATTATTTTTGGGCATTATATGCACACTTTTTCGTTAAAGAGTTTAAAGTAGCAAGTATAGAAGACTCGCTTTCTTTTGCCTTTGAACGTTACCCTGAATACTGTTTTGAACAAAATAATAAGTCTATACCATTTGGAGTACATGCATGGGAAAAATACAATCCTGACTTTTGGAAAAAACATAAAGCAAATATATTCAATAATAAAGAGAATTTTTATTCTAAGATGTGTTCGTGAACTACCTCTAGGTGGTCCCCGACCCGAATTTAAATCCAAAGTGCAATTTCTAAATTTGAGATTACTTACGATTACGTTCACCTGCCTCCTAGACTGCTAGACTGTAGACCCATAGCCATGGAGAGACCCAAATTTAAATTTGAGTGTTTCTTATCGCAACATTAAATATATAATATTTTGCTATAATTGTCTTTAACTATTTTAACTTCAAGTAGTTTACAAAAAGGATTTTAAATGAAAAATATAGTAGACCTCCCCTTACCTTTTGAAAATCTAGAACCTTCCTTACAAAATAGAATAAATACTCAAGCACAAATCGTTACATTAAACAGAGGTGATGATGTCTACTTCGCAGATAAATTAAAAGATTATGTCTATGTTGTAAAAAAAGGAAAGATAAAAAGTTACCAACTCAATATTGAGAATGGAAAAGAGCAAACACTCTATATATACAGCAACAATCATATCTTTGATACAGTTATCATTTTAGATGGAGAAGATCATGATGTATGTTATGAGGTGCTAGAAGAGAGTACTCTTGTTATGTACCCTATTGAGTTTATACGTAATTTACTTTATCATTCTCCTGAATTTAGTCGAAAGTTTTATCTATATATGGCACAACAAATGCGTTATATAGAAGAGATGCTGACTGATGTCTCTCTCTACCCTACTGCTGAAAGAGTTATAAAACTTATTCTACAAGACTTTAAGCCCAGTAATATATTTCGTTTCAATATTCTTGAAGGACTGTCCCATACGGAAACTGCAAATCTTATAGGTACAGTAAGGAATGTATTGGAAAGACATCTAAAAAATTTAAAAAATGAAAATATGATTGATATAGTCAATAGAAAGATTCAAGTTTTAGATGCAGAAAAACTTCTTAAAAAAGTTAATCTTTTAGCATAATTGTTACTCAGGTAGCAAAACTATCTTGCTCCGTCACGATATAATTCTTTCACATTTAGTCATATAGGCTAAATAAATTTTATTCACAAGGACTAAAAAAATGAAAAAATTATTTCTCTCGTCATTAGCTGCATCTCTGTTGGTTACAGCTTCTATTGCAAAAGAAGCAACACCACAGAATACAGCAGTTAAGCAAGTGAACAATGCAGCGATTAGTAAAGCAAGAAAAAATGCTATGGAAAATCAAGTTAAAGTTATACAAGAGGCTGTAGACTCACTAAAATATGCACATAATGCACTAAATGAACTCTATAAAGGTAACCAAGAAAAAGCCTCTAAATCTCTTGAAAAAGCTTTAGGAAAACTAGAAGTTACATTAGCCTCAAAAAATGTACCTAAACTTTTACCTGTTGATAGTCATATTGCTGTAAATGAACTTATTACAAGTAGTAATGCGATTAAAGAAGCAGTGAAACATGCTAAAGACCTTTTAGATGATGATAAACTACAAGCAGCAAAAGCCATACTTGAACCACTAAAAAGTGAAATTGATATTACAGTTGTAAGTCTTCCATTAGCAACATATCCTAATGCACTTAAAGAGACAGCAAAGCTAATACATGACAATAAAATAGATGAGGCAAAGGTTGTTCTTGATTTAGCACTCAATACTTTAGTGGTAACAGAAAAAATTATTCCTATTCCACTAGTAGAAGCAACAGAACTTATTGCTGCAGCAGCTGAAGTTGCAGAAAAAGACCCCAAAACGGCAAAACTCTATCTTGATGCTGCACAAGAAGCATTGAAAATATCTAAACAACTTGGATATGTAAGTACAAGTGATATTACATACAAAGCTTTAGATGATGCAATTTCATCATTGAAGTTAGATGCAACTTCTGCAGAGGTTAAAGGGTTCTTTACTAATTTAGAAAATAAATTAAAAGACTTTACATCAAAAGTATTTTCACCAAAAGATAAATAATGATTGTTTAGTAGCAAAATGCTACTAAAGATATTGAAAAATAGAATAAAAAGGGAAAAAATGGCAGTAGTAGGATTTACAAAATTGGAGGCACTGTTTAGAAAAGCAGCTTCAATAGACATAAAAAAAGGTCATGCAAAACATATTACAGATATTGTAGAAGCTAAGTTAGTTGATTTACTCATAGCAGCTGAACGAAATGCAAATCTAAATGGAAGAGATGTTATTTGGGCATCTGATTTACCCATTACAAAAGGGCTTCAAGAGACAATCATTAGTTTAAGAAAATTAGAAGAGGAGATAGCAGTAGAGACAATTTTAGAGTTTTTAACCACTGTTCCACCATTGAAATATGGCTTATCAGAAGATACAGAGGCTCAACTACCAGAAATTACTGGTGCACTTCTTATTACTATGGCAAAAATTATGAAAGAAGTAGATGGTAATGACAGAGCTTTAGACCATGAAACCATTGCTAAAACGAAAAGAATTATGGATTTAACACTTTAAAAGGAGTCCACTATGGTACGTTACAGTCTATTGACAAACAATAAAGATTTATTAGAGAAATTTAGTAAATATTCTAAAATATATGGAGTAATATTTCTGCTAATTGGTTTAGCAGGGATTGTTTTCCCTTATATTATGTCTTTGACAACAGCCGTTATCTATGCATGGTTTTTACTCTTTAGTGCATTTATGATAGGTTTTCATACATGGCAGACCAATAAAAAAGATTGGCTAGGGTGGCTGAAAACTGTTATTTTTCTTATGGTAAGTATTTTAATGATTATTAATCCTGTTACTGCTGTTGCCACACTTGGTATTTTATTTGCCATATACTTTTTTATGGATGCTTTTAGTTCAAGTGCATTGGCATTTGAACTAAAACCAGCAAAAATGTGGTGGGTATCATTGCTCAATGGGTTACTCTCATTGATTATTGGTATCTACTTTATTATTGGTTGGCCCATAAGCTCTATGTTTTTAGTAGGTTTTCTAGTAGGAATCAGTCTTTTCTTTGATGGAATTGCACTGTTAACTTTAGGAAGTGCTGCAAAAACATTGGAAAAAGAAGTATAATAATTTTAAGGGACTTATATTTATTAGCCCCTTAAAACTTTGCTTAAACATCTCAACTTCTAAATTAACCCAATCAAAAAAACTATACTAAAGCTTACATAAGGTATTTTTTCTAAAAAGACTTCATGGAGCAATAATGTTAGACATTCTCATAATCGGTTCAGGTGGGGCAGGACTTTCTGCTGCACTCTCAGCTAAACAACAAGGCTCAACTGTTTTGGTAGTAGGAAAAAGCTATCCAACAGCTTCACAAACCTCTATGGCTCAGGGGGGGATGAATGCTGCTTTAGGAAACGTCACCCCTGACTCTATTCAAGCTCATATTAATGATACCATTAAGTCTGCTCATGGGCTTTGCAATGAAGAGATGGTTAAGCAGATGTGTGAAGATGCACCTTTTAGCATAGAGTGGTTAGAAAAGCTAGGTGTTCCCTTTGATAGAACTTCAGAGTCTAAAGTAGCCCAACGACAACTAGGTGGTGCTTCAAGTAAACGAGCTTGTTACGCCCAAGACTACACAGGTCTTAAAATTTTACATACCCTCTACGATAACTGCCTCAAAGAGAATATTGAGATGCTAGAGGAGCATCTACTTCTTAACCTCATCGTTGAAGAAAAAGTTGTTTTAGGAGCAACTTTTTTAGACATTGTCACAGGTGAAGTCAAAGAGATAAAAGCCAACGCAACCATTATCGCCACAGGTGGATATGGAGCTTTATATAAAAACTTTACCACCAACTCAGAAGGTGCTACTGGTGATGGTATAGCAGCCGTTCTTCGTGCTGGTGGAACCATTAGTAATATGGAGTTTGTACAGTTTCACCCCACAGCACTGAAAAGCTCTTCTACACTTATTAGTGAGAGTGCTAGAGGAGAAGGTGGATACCTTGTCAACACCAAAGGTGAACGTTTTATAGATGAACTGCTCCCACGTGATGTGGTGGCTCGTGCTATATTTGAGCAGATAAACAGTGGTGAAGAGGTATTTTTAGACATTCGACACTTAGGAGAAGAGAAGCTCCTACACCTTATGCCTCAAGAGGTTCACCTATGTAGACTACACGAAGGTGTAGACCCTATTACCGAACTTATTCCCATTAAACCTGTAGCCCACTACACCATGGGAGGAATAGATGTTAATGAAAACTTAGAAGTGACAGGATTAAAAAACTGTTACGCCGTGGGTGAGTGTAGCAATGCTAAAATACACGGAGCTAACAGATTAGGAGGAAACTCCCTCTTAGAGATTATAAGCCTCGGAAGATTGGCAGGAAATAATGCCGTAGGGTGTGATTGCCATCACACCGAAATAGAAAATACCCAACTACAACAAGACCAAGAGTACATAGATGGTCTATTTGAAGAGTACCCATACGAAAAAAACTTTTATGACATTCAAAACCAACTAGGAGTTGACTTTTACACTAAAGCAGGAATAGTCCGAGACAATACCCAACTCAACAACTTTTTAAATGAACTCAGAGTCATAAAAGCCGACCTTGAGGACATGGGTATAGGAGACAAAAATAGAGAAAACAACACAAACTTAGTGGACTTTCTAGAGTTTCAAAATCTCTTAGAAGTGGGAGAAGTTCTACTCGATGCTGCCCTTGTTCGAGACGAAAGCCGTGGAGCCCACTACAAAACAGCTTTTCCAAAAGAAGAGGATAAATTTTTCAAAGCCGATGCTCTCTACTGGATAGAAGAGAATGTATTACAAAACAGATTGGTAAAGGTGGTAAACTAACATGCAAATACAAATAAAAAGAAGCAATGAGTTAATAAGTTATGAAATTCCTTTTGAAAGCTCCACCCTACTCAAAGCACTCTACCACATTAAAAATAGTGAAGACAACAGCCTTACCTTTAGCTCCAGTTGTCGTTCAGGGGTTTGTGGGACATGTGCTGTTAGAGTCAATGGAAAAGAGGTTTTAGCCTGTTCTTATAGCATTCAAGAGGGTGACTTAGTAGAACCCCTAGCCTACCATGAAGTCCAACGTGACCTAAAAGTAAACAAACAAAAGGTAAGAGAGACACTAAGAACGGCTACGGCATGGCTACAAACTCCACAAGAAGCTCTCATAAATGAACAGCAGGTTCAACTTACAGCCAAACAGACCGACTGTATCTTATGTGATTCATGTTACTCCTCTTGCCCTGTACTTGAAGTTAACCCTAACTTTATAGGACCTTTTGCCTTAACAAGAGCCTACCGTTACACAGCCGACCCAAGAGAAGGAAATATTCAAGCCATTGTAGATAATATCCAAAGTAACGGCATCTGGGACTGTACCCTCTGTGGAAACTGTACCGAAGCCTGTCCACAAGGCATAGACCCTAAAATGGACATTACCATGCTACGTGGAACAGCCAGTCAATTTGGCTACACCGACCCCAACTTTCAAGCTATGGATTTTGGGTTTGGTGGATTTTAGATGATGAGTTAGGAGCATTATTTTCTATAGGTTCCTGCTCGTCTATTGGTACATCCAAAAAGAACCAATGACTCATAAGCATCTACGGTTGCAGATGATTTTCCCAGAGGGCTGTTATCGAATTTTTTACACCCCTCAAGATGGCTAAATACTTTATATGTAGAAGATGGATTAATAAGAACAACAGGAAGCGTACTATCTTTGATAATTAGAGAATGTACATCGTATCCATCTTCTTTCCATTGAGAAAAGCTAACATTTGGTTTTAAACCATATCCATCTCTAATTTTAACATTGGTTCCCTTGTCTACTCGAATAGTATTTGAATCAGAACGTGTTAAGTATTTTTGTCCTTTATCATGAATCGTTTTATAGGTAAGCTTTTCTTTAGATAAAATATTATTATTTTCGATGTATACATTTTTTCTATCTCCTTCTCCCCTTATATCTCCCAAATAAATACTTGTATCATAAGGTAAAATCAAAGTATTCTCTTTTGCATTTATATCAAATCCACGGTTTATATAGAGACTTTTTGTCGCAGATATTACGGTATTGTTATACACATCTACATGAGAGGAGTCATTGTCTAAATAGATACCCTCACCTAAAGCAAAACTTGTATCAACATCATTTGTAGCAGCATAGGAACCAGTACAGTTTTCTATAATATTATTTCTGATAATATCTCTTTCTACTGCTCTTTTAGAATTTTCTATATTATGCATTTTATTCACGTATGCATAGATACATCCCCCATCATTTAATGCCAACAGTGCATTAGAAATATAATTGTTTTCTACAATCCTATCCCCATTAGATAACCATCTAAACCATGAGTTGGACAAAGAGATTCCATTGTAACCAACCCTATCAACTCTATTATTAAATACCTTCGCACCTGAACTATTCATTACAAAAATACCCGTTAACATATGTGCATCACCAAATGATAAAACATCATCATCAAGGGTAGAGGCTCCTATATCATGAATATAATTACTATCAATAATTGCATTATCTGCAAATACTTTTATCCCTCCTGTTCTTGCATGATGGACACTATTTCCTCTAACAACAGTATCAGCAGGAAGACGCTCATATCTTTTATAAAAATCTCGCAAAGCAATACCCCAACCACTTACATAGGAGATAGTATTGTTTTTTACAATTAACGTATCCTCTTTACTTTTTCGTGTATCATTTTTTTTATCAATACCATTACCCCTAATTTTAGTAATTTTTAATCCACTAATTGTTACTTTTTTAGCTCCAGCATCAAGATATATACCATGCTCACGACAGGCTACCGTTACATTTTTAGGTTCTGTACTAGACTTCAGATAAATTCTATTTTTATGCCAAGCCCACTCATCATCTGTATCTATTGCACCTAGTACTTGTGTAAAAAAGACTTTAAATTGTGGGGTAATATTTTTACCATCAGATATAGCTTTCGATTCAAGATTAAGATAACCACCTTCGTAGCTTTTTACACGCCTAGAAGCCAATCTCCATTGACTCATTCGTACATGAGCTATAGAGTCTATTATATCAGCATTTGTCATATTGAAATTCTCTAAAGAAAATTTAGATTTTGAGGGTGAATCTTTAACCGTAAGATATCCACTATTTGGATATCGTGAAGCACTTTTTTCCTCTCCATTTATAAACAGAGCTTGTACTCCACTCATCTTTATAGATGGTTGCTCTTTTTCTTCTTTTTTACCATTTTTCTCTACCATAACCATTCTATCATGTACGTCTAACTCATCTATATTCATACATGGAGAGGGAGCATAATAGAGCCTTTTACTCTCATCATATTTCCAACCCACTACAGATTTTTCTCCTGTAAGCAGTACATTTTTTGCTCCATTGGCTGCTTTAATGGTAATATTCTTATTTAATTTTACACCAGCTTTATATGTACCATCTTCCATAAGTAAAGTTGCTCCAGATGTAGCAGCATCTACAGCTTCTTGTAGTTCTCTATACTTTTTATTTGAGCCTTCTATATAAACTAATCCTTTCGTCTTATCATTATTTTTTGCTACTGCTACAACGGAGGAGATTGAGACTTCGTCTACTTTACTCTCTTCTATGCTCTCATCTTTATCTATATAAACTTTAGGTGCTGTATCTGCATTTAAAGAGTTAAACATAAAAAACATACCTCCTATACTAAGTAAAACAATCGTAGTAAAGCCTATATCTTTAATTTTTTCTTTTTTCATTTATCAAACCTTTTTAGAAAAACCATGATTTTGGTTTTCAAGATTTTATTATAGCAGTAGAAATTCAAATATCTATGGATAGTAATTGATTTTATGAAATTTTAAATGATTGATTTTTTGGGAGTAGACCTCTTCTTTAAATTTTTTAAAGAAGAGATTAGTAAGATATAATTTTCAACTATTTCTAAAGAGATTCAGCCAATTCATCTTTAAGAAAAAAAGTACCTAAGAGTGAAGTGAGTACAAACATGTACACTATACTTTCATTACCAAACGAGACTTCAACTTCCTCTTTTTCTATAAGACTTTGAGCTTTTACGACTTCTCCACTATTTGCTTGTATACTATCTTCAACCATAGAACCATTCGCAAAAAGAAATGTATGAAAAACAAAAAGAAAACCTAATATTTTTAATAACATTTTCTATTCCTTTATTTTTTTTTAATAAATATATTATATTAAATATAAAATATTTATTTTATTAAAAAGGTTTAATAATCGTAAAAAAACTTACTTTGTGCTAAAA
>JALXFN010000096.1 GCA_027068975.1 Campylobacteraceae bacterium
AACAATTTGCTATAATCGCGAAAATTTTTAATTATATATATTCTATGTATAAATAATAGAGGAATGAATAGTGAGAACACATTATTGTGCTGATGTAAATGAGTCAGATATTGGTAAGAGCGTAACCGTATCTGGTTGGGTAGCGAGTCGCCGTGACCACGGTGGACTTATTTTTATAGATTTAAGAGATAAAGACCAAGTGGTACAACTTGTTTGTGACCCTGCTGACAATGTTGAGGCTCATAAACTGGCTGAAGATGTAAGAGACCAGTTTGTACTGATTGCAACAGGAAAAGTACGAGCTAGAGGTGAGGGGCTAGAGAACCCAAAACTTAAAACTGGTAAAGTAGAGATTGTTGTAGATAACTTGATTATAGAGAATAAATCACTCCCTATGCCTTTTGACTTGGGTGATGATAAGGTAAATGAGGAGATTAGATTAAAATATAGATATTTAGAGCTTAGAACTCAAAAGTCATACGATATCTTCAAACTTCGCTCAAAAGCTACAGTGGCTACACGTAATGCACTTGATGAGCTTGGATTTTTAGAGGTTGAGACACCTATTATGACTAAGTCCACTCCTGAGGGTGCTAGAGACTACCTTATCCCATCTCGTGTACATGGTGGTGAGTTCTATGCTATGCCTCAATCTCCTCAACTCTTTAAACAGCTTTTAATGGTAGGTGGTTTTGACCGATATTTTCAGATAGCAAAATGTTTTAGAGATGAAGACCTAAGAGCCGATAGACAGCCAGAGTTTACTCAAATAGATGTTGAGATGAGCTTCTGTGACCAAGAGGATGTAATTGAGATTGGAGAGAAGCTAATCCACTCTATCTTTACCAAGTGTGGATTTGATATCCCTGAAAAATTTAATAGAATGAGCTACTCTGATGCGATGGAGCTTTATGGTTCAGACAAGCCCGATATGCGTTATGACCTAAAAATGGTAGATGTAATGGATATCTTTGCAAGATGTGACAATGAGATTTTCTCAAACATCGCAAAAGATGCTAAAAAGAATAGAATCAAAGCTCTTAAAGTTCCAAAGGGTGACGAGATATTCTCAAAACGTCAAATGAAAGGTTTTGAAGATTATGTTCGTAAATTTGGAGCAGGTGGCTTAGGATACTTCCAGATGAAAGAGGATGGGCTAAAAGGTCCTTTGACTAAATTTTTTACAGAGGATGATATTCAAGCCATTATAGACAGATGTGAACTTGAAGTGGGTGACGCTGTATTCTTTGGTGCTGGTAACAAAAAACTGGTATGGGACTACATGGGAAGATTTAGAATCTATCTTGCAGAGATGATGGATATTATCCCTAAAGATAGATTTGAGTTCCTGTGGGTAATGGACTTCCCTATGTTTGAGATTGAGGATGGAAAGATGAAAGCGATGCACCACCCTTTCACCATGCCTAAAACAGATGAAAACGGTAAAATAGTTTACGATGAGCTTGAGGATTTACAATCAATCTCCTATGATATTGTTCTCAATGGTACAGAGCTTGGTGGTGGGTCTATTCGTATCCATAAAGAGGATATTCAAAAAGAGGTATTTAAACTTATGGGTATCTCTGATGAAGAGGCAGAGGAGAAGTTTGGATTCTTGCTAGATGCCTTTAAGTATGGAGCTCCTCCACATGGTGGTTTTGCTTTAGGACTTGACAGAATGATTATGCTTATGACTGGTGCTTCAAGCATCCGTGAGGTAATCGCATTCCCTAAAACACAAAAGGCACAATGTATCTTGACTCAAGCACCATCAGAGGTTGACCAAGAGCAACTCAATGACCTAAGCCTAAGAATTCGTAAACAGGTTCAAGCGTAAAACTCTTTGGAATCGGAGACTTTAGTCCCGAATAAAGCGAGGCTAAAGCCATCGATTCCTAGTTTTGGTAATTGGTAAAATGTATACAAAAATAAAAAAAGGAAAACAAAAATGAAAAAACTCTTTCTACTAATCGGAGCTCCTGGTTCTGGAAAAACAACAGATGCAAGTTTAATTGCTAAAAAACATTCAGATAAGATAGTTCACTACTCAACAGGTGATATGCTAAGAGAAGAGGTAGCAAGTGGAAGTGAGCTTGGTGCAACCATTGAGGAGTTTATATCAAAGGGGGCTTTAGTTCCTCTAAATATTATTGTAGACACCATCATTTCTGCTATAAACCAAGCTCCTGTAGATGTTGTTCTTATCGACGGATACCCACGTTCAACAGAGCAGATGACTGCATTTGATGAAATTGTTGAAAAAGAAGATGACATTGAATTGACATCAGTTATTGAGGTACGTGTTTCTGAACAAGTTGCAAAAGACAGAATCTTAGGTCGTGCTGCAGAAGCCAAAGCTGGGGAAGAGCGTTCTGATGACAGCATAGAAGTATTCTATGATAGAATGAAAATCTACACAGACCCATTGGCTGAAATTCAAGAATTTTATACAGCAAAAAATCTATTAAAAGTAATCAATGGGGAGAGAGAACTTGAGCCAATTGTTGCTGAGATGGAAGCTTTTATTTTAGAAAATATCTAAAGTTCTATATATCCTAAATAGAAGATTTAGGATATATTTTTAGAGTCTTGTAATTAAACTATTTACCTCTTTTAAAAGTTCTACCTCTTCAAGTACTTTTATAGGTAGTGATGTTGGTCTACTTTGAGAAAATGTTCTGGTTCTTTTGCTTAAAGCTCTACGACCACGTGACGAGTTTATAAACTGAACTATAAACCTACTATCTATATCCGTCTCTTTTTTCATTCTTATTAGTGCCATATAGTGAGGAACAACATATCCATCTTGACCTTTTTCAACATAACAAGCAATCATAGGATGATATAGACTTACCACAATATCACCAGCACGTGTCAACTGTTTTTTAGAGATAACTCTATCAGAATTTATTTTAATAAGTTTTCTTTCATCAAGAAAAGAGATAGGCTCTAAAGAGACCATACTTAACTCTTTATAACCTTTTACCTTCTCTTTTTTTTGCCCTTCTACAACATGAACACCTTTTATAATTTCTGCAATTTCTTTTAACTTCATAATCTATACCTTATTGATAAATTTTTAATATAATAAATTATAGTTAAAGTCTCTTTGCATTAATTTAACTTTAATTAAAAATTCTAAATATAATATGTAAGTTAAATATAATTTAATAAATTCCAATGAGATAAATTACGTTTTCACTACTCTACAAATTACTCAACACTATCCATTAAAATTTCAATAATATCTGACATGGTTAAAATACCATGTAGTTCATTATTATCAATAACCAATATACGCTTTATACTACTAGTCACCATCATTTTTGCTGCATATTTAACATCAAGTTTTGCAGAGATAGCTATAGCAGGAATAGCTGCTATATCGTAGACATTAAGAAGGTCTATATCTCCATCTTCGGCAACAATACTTTGTAAAATATTTTTAAAGGTTACCAAACCATATGCACCAGAAGTACCATTTTTATCGACAATAACAGAACGAACACTATTCTTTTTCATCAACTGAAGAGCTTCTCTTACTGTTGCCATAGGTGATACTTTTACCAACTTCTCTAATGGGGTCATTACCTCTTCTACTAACATCTAATACTCCTCTTATAACATAGTTTTTATATTGTCTTCAAACTTATGAAGTTCATCATTATCTAATCCAGCAACATGACTCAATGGAATAGTAAAGGTCATAGCTCCATTTTTACTGTTGTCTAAATCAAACTTTTTACGTAGAGCTTTCATCACAGTAAGAGAGAGTCTACGTGGTAAAATAAAAAGCAGTATTGAAATATTGGCCTCGAGTGTTAATCCAAAAAAAACTTTTTTCTCTTCAAGACCAATACTTTTACCATGAATAATTGTCACTCCTCCTGCTCCAGCCTCTTTAGCTACGTCTATAGCTAACTCTTCATCTTTATCTTCAATAATTGCAACTAATGCTGTAAACTTCATTTACCCACCTTTTCTAATTGTTTTTTCTTATACTCTGCATGTATGCCATAGCCCATAACTGTTATCATGGGGAAAAGTGAAGCAAAAGCGATAAGACCAAATCCATCGATAAGAGGATTTCTTCCATCAATATTTGTTGCCAATCCAATTCCCAATGCAGCTACTAAAGGTACAGTAACAGTTGAAGTCGTCACTCCCCCTGTATCATAAGCAATCGGTATAATATGCTTAGGAGCAAAATAGGTTAAAATAATAACCAAAGAGTACCCAGCAATAATATAATAGTGAATAGGGTCACCCTCTACAAGACGATAAGCACCTAAGCTAATGCCTATTGCCACACCTAATGCTACCACAATTCTTAACATGTTTTGCTTTATCATTCCCTCAGAAATATCTTGAACTTTAATTGCTATGGCTAAAAGTGCTGGTTCTGCCATGGTTGTTGAAAAACCAATCATAAACCCAAAAAGATAAATAAGTAGGTTGTTGTCTTGACTGGTCAAATCATTTGCTATGCTTTCACCTACAGGGAAAAGACCCATATCTAAACCTACTATAAAAGCATATAATCCTAAAATAACCATACTTATACCTACCACTATTTTTGGTAAATGATGTACAGATTTTTTAATAATAGCATATTGAAAAAAGAATATCACTATTAATATAGGTGCAATATCTTTAATAACGCCAAGCAGTTCTAAAAACATATCCACAATAGAAAAACTGCGTAGTTCAATAACAGCTTTAGTTGTCTCTACCCCTGCTGAAAATAAAGGAACAGCTGAAGTAGCATCACCCATAGAGTAGACAATAATTCCATATACTTGTACAAATATCATGGGGGTTAGTGAAGCAAAAGCAATTAAACCAAATCCATCAATGACAGGATTACGACCCTTAATACTCGAAGCCAATCCAATTCCTAGTGCTGCCACTAAAGGAACTGTAACTGTTGAAGTTGTAACCCCTCCACTATCATATGCTAAACCAATAATCTCTTTTGGTGCAAAAAATGTCACCAAAACAACAAGTATATAACCAGAAATAATATAGTACTGAATAGGATGTCCAAGAAGAATACGTAGCGTACCAAGAGCAATAGCAAAACCAACTGAAAAAGCAACCGTCATCCTTAACCAAAAGGCATCAACAAGCCCCCCTGAAATAACAGATGCTTTATCTGCAATGGCAATAAGTGCTGGTTCTGCAACTGTAGTAGAAAAACCAATAGTAAAAGCAAAAAGTAGTAACCAGAAAACAGAACCTTTTTTAGCAAAATCTATAGCAAGATTTTCTCCAATAGGGAAAATACCCAGCTCTAAACCTCTAATAAAAAGAGCCAGACCAATAGCTACAATAGTAAGTCCAATAACAATAGAAGTCAAATTTTCAGGCATAGCTTGGATAATAAATATCTGAAAAAATGCCACCACTATAATAATAGGTAGCAAATCTTTAAATGAACTTTTAAGGTCTTGGGAAAATATTTTTATGCTTTCTTTCATTTGAAGAGTATACTGATAATATCATTAGTGACTGACATAAATTATAAAACTCTTATCTTATTATTATTTATATGTCACTATTTATATTAAATAATAGAGATAAAAATACATTCTAATATTATAAAATATAATTAAAGTTGTATGCAAGTCCCTATACCAGCTGAAGTTAAAATTTCTAAAAGTATAGAGTGTTCAAGGCGACCATCTATAATATGTGCTTTTTTAACACCACCTCTTAGTGCTTCAACACAAGCATCAACTTTAGGAACCATACCCCCACCTATAGTACCATCTGCTTTATAAGCTTCTGTCTCTTGAATATCTAAATTACGCAAGAGTTTCATATCTTTATCTAAAACACCTTCTGTATCTGTTAAAAAGAGTATTTTTCTAGCTTCTAAAGCAATAGCAATTTTACTAGCAGCAAAATCAGCATTTATATTAAATCCTGGATGGTCGATGGTTGGAGCAGAAGCAATAGGAGCAACAACAGGAACAAAACCATCATCAATAATATTATTAATCACTTTAGGATTTACATTTTGAATTACTCCTGTATAACCAAAGTTTTCAAAGTCTTTAGGTATCGCTTCAAGTAAATTTGCATCTTTCCCTGAAATTCCTATCGCTGACCCTCCTTGATTGTTTAAAAGAGAGACTATATCTTTGTTTATTTCACCACTTAAAACCATCTCTGCTATACGCATAACCTCTTTAGTCGTTACCCTTTGTCCCTCTACAAATTTAGTATCGACACCCAAATCTGACAATAAATCTGTAATACTTTTACCACCACCATGAACAATAATAGGTTTCATTCCTACGGTATGGAGCAATACAATATCTTGTGCAAACTGCTGTTTCAACACTTCTGATGTTTGTGCAGACCCTCCATACTTAATAACAATCTTCTCATTTGCAAATTTCTTTATGTATGGCAGTGCATCTAAGAGTGTTTTTACTACATCTATTTTATTTTTCATCTATTATATTCTCCAATATATCTATCTACTTTTTCTAAAATCTCATTTTTGATTTGTAATTTTAACTGCATAACCGATAGGGGTAACTTAAAGCCTTTCATTTTTACTTTATCTTTTTCAGTTACAAGTAACGATAAAGCTGAAGAAATTAAAAGTTTTTCTTTAAGTTTATCCTCTTCAAAGTAGGCATGATCTTCCAAATAATACTTTTCTACTACACCTTTAGGCAAAAAAGGCTCTAATCTCTCTGGATTTGAAATTGCTGTCACCAACAACATTTTTTCTGTTTGATTATCTATTTCTACTACTCTTTTAAAATCTCTATTTTCATATAAATTTATATTGGAAAAGTGTTTTGATAGGCAAAATTCACGAAAAGGGCCTACTGGAAAGGTCATATAATTGGGTATTTTCTCTGGAAAAAGCAAGATATCATATTTTTCAATATTAACTCTATTAAATCCATCATCTAAAAATACAACTTTCGCACCCTGCTCTATGGCTAACTTAATTGCTGCTTCTCTATTTTCACTTACTATAACTGATGCATTAGGAAGGGATAGAGCCATAAGCATTGCTTCATCACCAGAGCTAAATACATCTGTTAATATTTTACCTCTTCTACTAACCTCAATAAGCCCTTTACTATGTCGTCCATAACCTCTTGATATGATAGTTGCATCATCGTACCTCGAAGCTAAGGCAATCACAAATGGTGTTTTACCACTACCACCAACCGTTAGGTTACCAATACTTATAATAGGTATAGAATAAGATTTTTTAGGAGTTATTACTCGCCTAAGAAACATAACAAGGGCATAGAGTAAAGATAGAGGAGAAAAAAGAAGGATTAAAAGCCAGTCAAAAAAACTAGGCTTAAAAAAAAGTCTCTCAAAGAAAGAGACAATACGGCTAGTGGACATCAAATATGTTCACTGGCTACTTTTTTAATAGCATCACATACACGAAGAACCTCTTCATCTGTTAATGAAGCATACATAGGTAAAGACATTACTCTTTGAAACGCACCCAATGCTACTGAATAATCAAACACCTTCATAGAGTACTTCTGCTTATAGTATTGAGTTAAATGTAAAGGCATGTAGTGTACAGAAATTGTCACTCCCTCTTTTTTTAACTCATTTACAAAATGATCTCTATTTTTATCAATTTCAACTATATATTGTGTAGAAATATCATCTTCATCTACAGATGGTAACTTTACATGCTTAACATTTGCAAGATGCTTAGAGTACATAGATGCAATCTCTCTTCTTCTTTCAATACTTGCCTCAAGTGCCTCAAAATCAGCCAAACAGTACGCTGCCTCTAACTGACTTAGGTCATATTTCCATCCTATATTGACAACATCATATATGTAGTTAACATTTCCATAACTATCACATACTCTACCTTCCATACCATGAAAACCTAATAACTGTGCCTGTTCATATGTCTGTTTATCATTGGTCACCAACATACCACCATTAGTTAGTGAACTACACAAGTGTGGTGCAAAAGAGAATATAGTAATATCAGACCCTGTATTTCCAATATAATTTCCCCTATATTTAGCACCCATTGCATTAGAAGCATCTTCTATAACTTTTACATTATACTGCTTTGCAAGTGCATATACTCTCTCCAAGTCAACCAAATGTCCTGCCATATGATTAACAATAATTGCTTTTAACTTTTTACTTTGATTTTTTTCTAAGGCTTTTTCAAGTTTCCCCAAATCAATAGTATAATTTTTACTCTCAATATCCACAAAGATTGGTTCAGCATCAAAATGGCGAACTGCTTGGGGTACAGATGGGAAAACATTTATACTACAGATTACCTTGTCACCTCTTTTAAAATCTAAAGCACACATAGCTAAATGCAATGCTGCTGTTCCACTGGTTGTTGCTAGTGCATATTCACAACCGATGAATTCAGTAAATGATTTTTCAAGCTTTTCAACTTTTGAATTATCAGAAAAGGTTAAAACATCATCTATATATTGCTTTGTATTGCTCTGTATTGACGGTTTATAAAATTCTATTTTATTTTGCATTATTTCCACTTTTTATTTAATTTTATAAGATTATTATACTCTTTTATCTTTAAAAGTTATTTGAAACACTATATAATTTATTATGTTTTTTATTATTAGTTACATTTTGCGTCCCCAAGTTTTCTTAATTCATCACATGTAAACCCAGCTTTTTGACGTGCAATAACGTTAATATGGGGTCTATGCTTCTCCAATAATTTATATTTTTTTAAAATATTAAAATAAATTGACATATCTAAGTTTCTTATCTTGCAAATATATTTAAACCAATAGTCACCTTTATTAACATGAATAATTTCTTCATCATAGATAATATTAAGCATTTTAATTAATCTTTTAACTGGAATTAATTTTCTTTTATTATCAAGTTTTTTACTAATTTGTGGATTAACATCCAATCCACCTGCTTCATGATATCTAGGGATAATTGCCATTCTCTCCAAAATATCACCTGCTGTATCCTTAGCCGCATCAAAAAGTCCACAATGAACAGGAAAATCTCCATATTGAAAACCTAAATCATGTAATAATTCTTCAAGCATCTTATAGTGTCTAACTTCATCTAGTGCAACTTCTAACCAATCCAGTTTAAAATGTTGTGGCATTTCAGGATAACGATACACAGCATCTAATGCTAAATCTATAGCTGAGTACTCTATATGGGCTATCGCATGGACTAAGGTTGCTAATCCTTCTGGCGTGTCAAAATCTTTTCTTGCTTTTAACTCTTTGGGATTAACAATTTTACATTTATTAATATAAGATGGATTATCAAATAAAAGAGGTTTAAAACCTTCAGAAGATATAAATTCATTTTGGCTACAATACTCAAAACATTGCTGTGTTAGTTTTTCTTTAGTCTCAATACAATCACTTGTAATGGCTTCTTCTAAAATTTTATATAGTTTCATGGCAATATTATACCAAAAGGCGAATCAATGGAAATTAAAATTCAACCTATGGGTCAAACCCAAACAAACTGCTATATTGTTACAATAGACAATAAAGATTTAATTATTGACCCAGGTATGGGTGCAACATTATGGGTACTCAATAATACTACAAATCCAGTTGCAATACTTAATACACATGGACACTATGATCATGTATGGTCAAATGCAGAATTAAAAGAGAAATTAAAAATACCACTTTATATATCAAAAGATGATGCATTTATGTTAGAAAAATGTGTCCTTGGTCAAAATCCACCTAGTAGTAAAGCTGATGTATTGGTTAATGGTGATGAAGAGCTTACTATAGAGGGTATTAAAGTTCAATATCGTCACTTCCCAGGTCATACTCCTGGTAACTCTATAATAGAAATAGAAGATGTATGGTTTTCAGGTGATTTCTTATTTCAGCAATCAATAGGAAGATGGGATTTCCCTTTCTCTTCAGGAGAAGATATGGCAAAAAGTTTAGAAAAAGCTATGAAAATAAAAGAAGACTTTACGGTTTACCCTGGTCATGGAATGAGTACAACACTCAAGCAAGAGCAACGTGGAATGCCTATGTGGTTGGAGTATGTGAAAAATAATTAACCGTAGGGTGTAGTCTCTGACTACACCCTACTTTTCATAAGAAAATTTATATCCTCGTCTTCTTACGGTATGAATAACTTGAAAACCAAGTATACTCTTAAGTCGTTTTCTAATCTGATTAATAGCAACTTCAACAGTGTTATCACTCACATACTCTGGCTCTTCCCAAAGTGCATTAATAATCTCATCTTTTGAAAATACTCTATCTTCTCTTAGAGCTAAGTATGCTAGTATATCAAATGTTTTTCCATTTAGTGATACTATCTTATCATCATACTCTATTTTTTTGTTAGTGATATCAATAACCAATTTACCAACATCAATCTGTGTTCCAAAAAGTTTTCTCATATTTGATAGTACTCTTGCAGCTATAAGTTCTGCTGAACTTGTAAACTCAACAATAACATCATCGATACCTAAGCCAAAAAGAGATATTTGATTTTTGTTATTATCTGTTAAAACTATAATTTTTGTTTCTCTTTTTTTCTTTTTGACCTCTTTACTATATTTTTCTAATGTATATCGTTCACCCTCATCTACTATTATTATAAGCTCATAGTGTCTGAAATCTGTAAAGTTTGTAGCATCGTACAAATCTCTAGCTGAATCTACTATACAAATAAAATATTTTTCTAATTCGACTTCCAGCTCTTTTACAAACTCATCATCAAAACCGATGGTTAATATTCTCATTGTTGTCCTAATCATTATCTATTATATTTCAAGGTTATATCAAAATTATACTTGCTTAATAATAATAAATAAAATTTAAAAATTTTTTTTATATTTTCAAAAGGTTAATATGATTAATTCTTGAATATTTTTTATTTGTTAATTATACCTTATTTTTTATCTGTTTTAAAATAAATATTCAAATTAATCTATTTTCTTTACTTTTTTAACCTTAACATAAACTCTCTTAGGTGCAGGATACCCTTCAACTGTTTTATTTTGGTCATTTTCATCTAAAAAATCATTTAAAGATTGTGTATTTATCCATTCTGTTTTTCGTTGTTCAGTAGGTTCAGTTTTAACAATATCAAGTAGTTCAAACTCTTTAAATCCAGCTCTAAAACACCAATTTTTTAAGGCATTTACTGTTGGTATGAAATAAATATTAGCCATTTTAGAGTAACGATCACGAGGAGTTAAACAGATATCCTCTTCCCCGTCTATCATAAACGTATCTAAAATCAATTCTCCACCTTCATTTAAACCCTTAAACAAAGATTTTAACATACCAATTGGGTCAGATCTATGATAAAGGACACCTAAACAAAATAGGATGTCAAATTTATGCTCATAATACTCTACATGTTCAATACCTAAAAGTTCATAAGTAATCCCACTCTGCATAAAATGATCCAAAAATTTAAACTGACAATAGGTTACTGCTGAGGGGTCAAAACCAATTAATTTTTTTGGCTTATCTTCCATCATTTTAAAAAGATAGTAACCATTATTACACCCTATATCGCCTACAACTTTATCTTTTAAACTAAAATGGGGGCGAAGTAAATCATATTTTAAATTACTTTTCCATTCACTGTCAATAAAAGTTTTAGAGACTTGAAAAGGTCCTTTTCTCCAAGGATGCATCAACTTTGCAGTACGATAAATATTTTTTTCATCTTCATCTGTCATGTTATCAGGCATCATCTCAACAGTGTCACCAAGTTTAATTTTAACATTTTCAAAAGAGGGAAGAGCTAAAATAGCCTCCCAATAAGGTTTTATATTTTTCCACTCAAGGCACTTTAAACGCTCTTCACGTAGAATATTAAGGTCTTCTTTTTGCATTATTTCTTAACATAAACCTTAATAATTTTCTGTTCATTTACGGGTCTATCTGCTGCTGCAGTTTTTGTATTTTCAATTTTTCTTACAACATCTTGCCCTGAAACCACTTCACCAAAAATAGTATAACCACCATTTAGCCAAGGTGTTGCTTTTGTTGTAATAAAAAATTGACTACCATTTGTATTTGGTCCATGGTTTGCCATAGCCAACATAAATGGCTTATCAAAAACAACGTTTTTACCATACTCATTGACAAACTCTTTATTCCAAATAGATGTTCCACCTGTCCCAGTTCCTGTAGGGTCTCCACCTTGAATCATAAAGTCTTTAATAACTCTGTGAAAAATCAATCCATCATAATAACCATTAGCAGCATGTGTTGTAAAGTTTTCAACAGCTAATGGTGCTATATCTGGAAACATTTTTAACTCAATTGTTCCTTGGTTTGTCTCTAGTACAACTATATTTTTACTGTTTTTTTTATCTGTTGTCACATTTTGTTTAGTAGCATTAATCTCTTTTGTATCTTTCGCATTACATCCTGTAATTAATAGACCTAATATAAGTAGTGTTGCCGTTGTTCTTTTCATTTTTTACCTTGCATATTGAATTTCACGTTTTTCGCGAATAACATTCACTTTTATTTCGCCAGGGTATTGTACCTTATTCTCTATCTCTTTTGCAATCTCTTTTGACAATAAATAGACAGATGAATCATCAATCTTACCAGCATCTACAAAAACACGAATCTCACGACCAGCATTAATAGCGTATGCATCTATAACACCTTTTTTACTTAATGCTATGGTTTCAACATCTTTAACTCTCTTAATAAAGCTTTCAAGGACTTCTCTTCTAGCTCCAGGACGAGAAGCACTTAAAGTATCAGCTGCACATACAGCTGCAGACTCTACACCATCTGGTTCTTCATGACCATGGTGAGCATATATAGCGTTGATTACAGTAGGATGTTCATCATATCGTTGACACACTTCAACACCTAAGTCTACATGATTGCCACCATGTTCTTGGGTTAATGCCTTACCTATATCATGAAGTAACCCTGCTCTCAGTGCTAACTTCTCATCACCACCCATCTCTGCAGCCATAACCGATGCTAACTTCGCAACTTCTAGAGTATGTGCCAAAGCATTTTGTCCATAACTGGCACGATATCTCATACGTCCAAGCAGTTTCATTAACTCTTCATGCATTGGTAAAAGACCCAACTCTATAACAATGTTTTCACCATCTTCTAAAATTTTCTCTTCAAACTCCTCTTTGACTTTTTCATGAACCTGCTCTATTCGCCCAGGATGAATTCTTCCATCTTCAACTAAAATTTCAATAGTTTTGGTAGCAATCGCTCGTCTATAGAGGTTAAAATTAGAGACTATAATCACGCCTGGTGTCTCATCAATAATAATATCCACGCCAAGAAGTTGTTCCAAACTTTTAATATTTCTTCCCTCTTTACCTATAATCCGACCTTTATGGTCATCACTAGGCAGGTTAATAATATTAATAAGTCTCTCTCCAGCAAACTCTCCAGCATATCTGGTTACAGCTTGAGACAAAATATAGTTGGCTTTTTTCTTAGCTTCTTGTTCAGCTTGTTTTTCATGCTTTCTAATTGTTAATGCTAACTCAACTTTAGATTGCTCTTCAACCTGAGTAAAAAGCTCCCTCTTTGCCTCCTCTTTTGTCATTCCAGAACTCTTTTCAAGTATTGCTATAATAGATGATATTTCACTCTTCTTATGCTCTTCTAATGTAGAAAGATTACTCTCTTTTTTCTCTATACTCTTTTTAATTTTTAAAAGCTCTTTCTCTTTCTTCTCCAAATCCTCTAATTTTAAACGAAGTTCTGTCTTCTGCTTAGCTAAGTCTAAAACTTTATCTTGAAATTTTTTTTCTAACTGAACCTCGTTCTCTTTTATCTGAACTTTTGCTTCATTGAGAAGATGTTCAGCTTCATACTCTATAGCAGAAGCTTTTGCTTTTGCTTCACTCTCCAAATGTGTAAACTGTTTCTTATTAGCATTACGCATAACCACATAAGTGATACCCACTCCAAGAAGTGGTAATAGGAGTGCTATCAATATATTTTCTATCATTTTTTCTCCTTCTAAGGAGCCTAAATCCTTGATTTTTTTTTTAAAAAAACTATTTTAAGGTGTTATATAAGAGTCACCCTTAATATCATAATCATCTGTAATAATTTCAGAAGAGATACAACGTTTTCTTCCCACGAATAAAACTGTACTTATATTTTTACGATTTTTTTCAAAAAACCTATCATAAAATCCTCGACCGAATCCTATACGTCTAAATGTACTGTCTATCCCAATAACTGGGACTATTGCTAAATCTATTTTATTATTATATTTATTTGAATTAGAGGGTTCTTTTACACCAAATTGTTTTATATATAAAGGCAATCTGTATTTTACCAAGCTAAAGCTTTCACCTTCCATAAATGGTACTAAAACAATCTTTTTCTCTCTTCTAAGAGTATTAATTAAGCTAAATATATTAACTTCTATACTTAAAGGTATATAAAGCATAATAACCTTTGCATTACTTTTTTTTATATAAAAGAATAGTTTTTCTACGACAAGCTTATCTAATTTATAACTATTAATCTGTCTCTTTTTTAACCTATCCATACAAATTTTTCTAAAACTTTTTTTATCCATATCTTACACTTTATATTTTTTTGATATAATCGCTAAAATTTACTTAATGAAAAGATAGTACTTGAGACCCAAAATTAAATTCTTTATACTTCTAATAGCTATTATCTTCATATCAACAGCTTGTAATGAGTCGAATATAGAGAATGAAGAAAAAAACTTATCTGTATCTAAAGATGAAGACTCTATTATTATGGAAAACATGATACATAATGTTGTTAATACTTCTAATG
>JALXFN010000097.1 GCA_027068975.1 Campylobacteraceae bacterium
GGGTTATGGGAGACAATAGAACCTATGACAATACTGTTTGTGTGCGTATGGTAGAGTCAGTAGATGGTATGACAGCTACTTTTGCTCATGTGCCTCATGATGTTTTAGAAAGAATTAGCCGACGTATTATTAATGAGATAGATGGGATTAACCGTGTAGTTTATGATATATCATCTAAGCCACCAGCAACAATCGAGTGGGAATAAAAAGTTCTTATTTCACTTCATTTTTAAGGGAGTTGACTTAGTCACTTACTACACGTAAGCTCCTTCGCAACAACCCTTAAAACTAAAGCAAACTAAGAACTTTTTGGTTTGCTTATCTATTTACTTCTCTTTTGTAAATTTTTCCTCCACATTTTCTTATTACACTATTTATGTTAAAATGATTAAAAAGGAGTGTTAAAATGTGGAAAAAAATTACTATACTACTTGTTATATTAACTATCTATCTTGGTGCAAAAAATCCTGTCAAAGATATTCTTCTCTCAAAAGCAGTATTTCAAGAGGTCTCTGAGTGGCAAAACCCTGGGTATAGAGTTCGTAAAATAGTACCTGCTACAAAAGCACATAAAGGAGCAGTACTTATCTATGTCAATCAGATTATAAATACCTCAAATAGTACTAAAAAACAGGTTGTTATTGATAATCCTATTCCTTATGGTACAGCATATTTAAGAGGAACATCGAGTTGTGAGGGTATTTGTAAAATGCTCTACTCAATTGATGGAGGAAAGAGTTATGCAGATAGTAATAACCTCTTTGTTGTTTATGGTAAAACAAAAAGATTAGCCAAAGGGAGTGAGTATACTCATATAAAATATATCTTCTCGGAGATTCCTCCTCATGCAAAGATTCGTATGGCGTTTAAAGCTGTTTTAAAATAACAATATCTTATTTTTAGTGGTATAGGAATGAAACGATTAAGATATAAACTTATTAAAGTTATTATCTTTTTATATAACCATTAGCTTAAACTGAATATATTGAATATAAAGGAGAGTTAGTGGAACATATACTATTTGGACTTATTGTAACTATTGCTATTTCAACTGTCATTAACGTTTTTTTAAAAAGATTAGACATACCTACTGTTATTGGATATATATTTACAGGTCTTATTATTACTCAAATTTTTGATTTTGGTGCAAACTCAAAGGAGACTTTATCACATTTAGCTGAGTTTGGAATTGTCTTTTTGATGTTTACTATTGGGCTAGAGTTCTCAATGAGTCAAATGAAGTCGATGAAAAGAGAGGTATTTCTCTATGGCTTTTTACAAGTTATCTTAACGGGGCTTCTCTTTACTTTTTTAACCTATAACTTTTTTGATATTCGTCTACGTAGCTCCATTGTTATTGGTATGGCATTGGCACTCTCTTCAACGGCAATTGTCTTGAAGATGTTAAATGAAAAAGGAGAGATTCACTCATCATTTGGGCGAGTGACTTTAGGAATATTACTCTTTCAGGATTTGGCTGTTATTCCTATGTTGTTGATGATATCTATTTTTACCTCTGAAAACTCTAATATTTCAGATTTATTACTGAACACACTTATTTCAGCTATTATTGTTTTTTTTATTCTCTTTGTGTTGGGGCAATATTTTATAGAAAACTTTTTTGATTGGGTTACCTCTTCTAATTC
>JALXFN010000098.1:0-1033 GCA_027068975.1 Campylobacteraceae bacterium
GTCTTTGTCCATGTACGCGTAAGTATGCTTCATGAACTTTTCATCATCTCTTGTTGGGAAATCTTCACGGTAGTGACCACCACGACTCTCTTCACGGTTTAACGCACCATCAACAATAAATTTAGAGAACTCTAACATGTGACCAAGCTCTGTTGCCTCTTGTAGGTCGGTGTTAAATGTTTTTGATTTGTCATCAAGTCGAATGTTCTTAAATCGTACTAAAAGCTCATCTATAAGTTTAAGTTGACGCTCTAAAGACTCTTTACTTCTAAAGACACCAGCATCGGCTGTCATACCTGCTTGAAGTTCAGCTCTAAGGTCTGCTACACGCTCTTTACCATTAGAGGTTAGTAGGGTGTTCATCTCATTAATTGTAGCTCGAGCATCCTCCTCTGTTGCTGGACGCAACTCAATACCCTCATCAAGAGCTTTAACCATATTTTCCCCTGCATGACGACCAAAGAAGAGTGCTTCAAGAAGTGAGTTAGCACCAAGTCTGTTTGCACCATGAACAGATACACAAGAACACTCACCAGCAGCGTAGAAGCCCTCTACTACATCACCTGCTGCATTTTTTTGCACTTGACAGTTGATATTGGTTGGAATCCCACCCATTGAGTAGTGAGCAGTTGCAGAGATATGAATAGGCTCTTTTAACATATCTTGCCCTTGGAAAGCGATAGCAAGTTCACGAAGCTCTGGAAGACGTGTTAAGATAATCTCTGGGTCAAGGTGAGTTAAGTCAATGTTTACTGATTGACCATCCTTACCAACACCACGCCCTTGACGTACCTCTTCCATAATAGCTCGACTCACAACATCACGAGAAGCAAGTTCCATTGCATTTGGAGCGTACTTGGTCATAAAACGTTCACCCTCAGAGTTGTAGAGACGACCACCCTCACCACGAGCAGCTTCAGAGATAAGTACTCCTGAACCACCAAGTCCACTTGGGTGGAACTGTACAAACTCCATATCTTCAAGTGGAAGACCATGACGTGCAACAATAGAGAGAGAATCTCCTGTATTTGCA
>JALXFN010000098.1:1043-1645 GCA_027068975.1 Campylobacteraceae bacterium
TACCACTCATCAAATACCTCTATACCTGCTCTAAATGCCTGTTCATAGATAGCTTGAAGAACAGCTAATCCTGTTCTATCTTTTGCATAACAAGCTCTTGGTTTACTCTGTCCTCCAAAAGGTCTTATAGCAATATCTCCATCTTCATCTCTTGAAAATACTGCCCCCATTCTCTCTGCCCAACGAATGGTTTCAGGTGCTTTTGTACACATAAGCTCAACACAATCTTGGTCTGCAAGATAGTCAGACCCCTTTACTGTGTCAAACTCATGAAGCTCTGTACTATCATCTTTCCCCAAAGCAGCGTTAATCCCACCTTGAGCAGCTCCTGAGTGGCTTCTTAGTGGATGTAATTTTGTAATTACAGCTGTCTTTTTCCCAGCTTCTGTTAGCTCTTTTGCTGCTGCTAAACCAGCAAGACCAGCTCCAACAATCACTGCATCATATTCATGTATCGTAATGCCCATGCTGTGTGTTCCTTTTAAGTTAAGAATTTGCAACGATTATAGCTTAGAGGGGTGTAATGTGTGTTGATTGTGGGCGTTATAGAGTATTTGAATTTTATTATGTTACAATTCTTCCATGATTGATAAGAGCATAAA
>JALXFN010000099.1 GCA_027068975.1 Campylobacteraceae bacterium
TCGGTATACATAGAGTTGAGCTGGGCTTAAAGTTGTAGAAAAAACAAATTGACCATCAGGGCTAATGGCATGTTGATAAACATTTCCTTCAAGTAAGGTATCTTCCACAAACCCCATTACATCAGCCTGTGCCGTTAAACTAAAACCACCGCTTGCCAAAGCACTGAGCGAGAGTATTAAAATTTGTAACTTCTTTTTCATTTTTATCTCCTTATCTTTTTTTAATTTGCTAAAACCACCGGATATTTCACCGGTGGTTTTATCCTGTTTTTATTTAATTAAACTTTAGTCTGCGACGCAGTAAAGCGGGCAATAACAGCACAAACAAGCTCAGTGGCATGCTACCTCCGCCGCTGCCGCCTGTTCCACCACCTGTTACGGGTGGCAGGGTTGAGCCGCCTTTTTTAATGGTGGTGGTGACCGAATCGCTGTTATCCGTTGTTTTGCTGTCCAGTTGGTCGGCAGTCACGCTGGCTGTATTGGTGATTGTACCTTCTGCTGTAGGGGCTTTTACCTGAATAATGGCGTTATAGCCGTCATCTACAGCAAATTTACCCATGCTACAGGTGACTTTTTGACCACTGGCTGAACATGAATCTGAGGCTGAATTAACCGTGCCACTGATATAACTTGTGCCAGCAGGCAGGGTATCTGTGGCCACCACATTATAGGCATCGCTGGGGCCATTATTGGTCACTGCCAAAGTATAGGAAATGGTGCCATTAGGGGCTACATTGGTGCTGGGGCCAGATTTTACAATCTCCAAGTCGGAGCGTAGGTCATAGACCTTTATCTTATTAGATGCATTAAGGTATACATGCCGTCCATCTTTGGAACTGACTAGCTTATTACCCGAGGTGTTATTTGAAATTTCATCAATTTTATCCAAAAAGGTTAAATCACCTGTTGTAGTGTTTCTTTTCCATACGCCAATTGTGTTAATAATTGGGTCGAAGGTATAAATATATTTTTCATTAGGGCTAAGAATCAAATGAGCCTCGGTGGCATATAATTCTGGTGATTTAATATCTTTAAAATACTCAAGCTTACCATCAGTATGACGTTTAAAAATTGTAATTAAATGCTTATCTTCTTCGCTTGCTTCTCCATAACCACCATAACCACCAACTGAATACAAAAATTTTCCGTCTTTTGTAATAGCAACGCTTGCACCACCTGAGCCTGGGACAGGCGTATCTTCTGAATGACGCCAGATAGGTTTAACTATATTGTTATGGATAAGGGTATCAACGCCAGTTAGGTGTCCTGTTGTTTTATCTAGATTATAAATATATAAATGACCATCAACATTTAAACTTGATGCATATAATGTCTTGCCATCAGGGCTAATGCTAATACTTTGGGTGTCATCTAACTCATTTCCATTTGAATCTGTCTTAACTGTCTCAACCAAACTAATATTGCCATTATTAGCCCGTTTTAATACAGCAATTGGTGCACCTGAAGAACTAGCTGATCCCACGTATAAGAATTTTCCTTTTGGGCTTATAACCAGACCAGTATCTGCTTTACCCGTTATCACTCTGCTATGATAGGACAATAAGCCATTTGAGCTTATATCAAAGCGCACTACAGACTTATCAAAAGGCAAGTCACTATCACCAACTTCCCCAAATACAGTAC
>JALXFN010000100.1 GCA_027068975.1 Campylobacteraceae bacterium
TTACAAAGGTAAAGGTGTTAAGTATACTGATGAAGTTATTGTCAGAAAAGCTGGAAAATCAGCAAGTTAATAGGAGCATAAGATGTTAAAAAGTATTCAAAAAAGAAAAAATAAACTTAGAATTCAACGTAAACGAAGAGTCAGAGGTAAGATTTCTGGAACAGTAGAACTTCCAAGAGTTTCTGTTTTTAAATCAAACAAACACTTTTATGCTCAAGCGATTGATGATGTTGCAGGTGTTACTCTTGCAGCAGCAGATGGTCGAAAAATGGGTCTAAAATCAAATGTTGAAGATGCTAAAAAAGTAGCTGTTGCAATGGCAGATGCTCTTAAAGCTAAAAACATCGAAACAGTTGTTTTCGATAGAAATGGTTATCTCTATCATGGTGTTGTTGCAGCATTTGCAGACGCTCTGCGAGAAGCTGGAATTAAGTTTTAAGGAGAAGATGAATGTTAGCAGAAAATATTGATAGAGAAAAGTTTGAAGAGAGAATTGTAAACATTGGTCGTGTTACTAAGGTTGTAAAGGGTGGTAGACGTTTTAGATTTACTGCTCTTGTCGTAATTGGTGACAAAAATGGTACTATTGGTTACGGTACAGGTAAAGCCAAAGAGGTTCCAGATGCAATTAAAAAAGCAGTTGATGATGCTTTTAAATCTCTTGTAAAAGTGAATATTAAGGGTACAACCATTGCTCATGATGTTCAGCAAAAAACTGGTGCAAGTCGTATTATCTTAAGACCAGCAAGTGAGGGTACAGGGACAATCGCAGGTGGTGCGATGAGACCAGTACTTGAACTTGCAGGTATTCAAGATGTTATTGCAAAATCATTGGGTTCAAATAACCCTAACAACCTTGTAAGAGCTACTGTGGATGCACTTACAAGAATTAAAGCATAATGGAGTAGATATGGGTTTACATAATTTACAACCAGCACCTGGTTCAACACGTAATAGAAAACGTGTTGGTCGTGGTCAAGGTTCAGGAAATGGTAAAACAGCTGGACGTGGTAACAAAGGTCAAAAATCAAGAACTGGTTATTCAGAAAAAAGAGGTTTTGAGGGTGGTCAAATGCCACTCTACAGAAGATTGCCAAAAATTGGTTTCTCTTCAAGAGTAATTAAACCTCATTCAATTAATGTTGATAAAAACAGAGCTGTTGCAGAGCTTTCTGAAATTACTATGGAGACTATTAAGTCTGTATATAAACTTCAAAAAACTGTAACAAAAGTTAAGCTTATTGGTACAGGTGCTAAGGATTTAGCAGCTAAAATCAAAGATGAAGCTGTTACAACGAGTGGTAACTAATTATGAGCAATGCTTTAACTCAAAAGATACTGATTACTTTTGGATTTTTATTTGCTTATAGAGTTTTAGCATACGTACCAGTTCCTGGTGTTGACACTGCCGTTATTGCCTCATTCTTTGATGGTAGTGGTGGAGGTATAGGGGGCATGGCGAACATGTTCTCTGGAGGTGCCATTCAGAGATTTTCTGTTATTTCACTAGGGATTATGCCTTATATTACAGCTTCTATTGTTATGGAGCTTATTGCTGCTACTTTCCCTGCTATTGGACAGATGAAAAAAGAGCGTGATGGTATGCAAAAGTATATGCAGATTATCCGTTATGCAACTATTTTTATTACTATTGTTCAAGGTTTTGGTGTTTCTATGGGACTTCAAGCTATGGAAGGTGCAGTGTTAATTGACCCTCTTACCTTTACTATTCTTACAACAGCTTCAATGTTGACTGGTACAATGCTATTAATGTGGATTGGTGAACGTATTACACAGAGTGGTATTGGTAATGGTATTTCACTTATTATCTTTGCTGGTATTGTTTCAGGAATTCCTGCAGCTATTTCAAATACAGTAACATCGGTAAATACAGGTGAGCTTAATTTCTTATCAGTGATTGCTATGTTGGCTATTATTTTGGCTACAATTTTTGTAATTATTTATGTTGAACTAGGAGAGAGAAGAGTACCTATCTCATATTCAAGAAAAACGATTATGCAAAATCAAGATAAGAGAGTGATGAACTACATTCCTATTAAAGTAAACCTTGCAGGTGTTATTCCTCCAATTTTTGCTTCAGCTGTTTTGATGTTCCCTATTACGATGTTAAGTTCTAGTACCAATGAGTACGCTTTAATGGTAGCAGATGCACTCAAACCAGGTGGAATTATGTTTAATATTGCAACATTTGTTTTGGTTGTATTCTTTGCATTTTTCTATGCATCGATTGTATTTAATGCAAAAGATATAGCAGACAACTTAAAACGTCAAGGTGGCTTTATTCCTGGTGTTCGTCCAGGGGAGCATACTAAAGAGTTTATTAACACTGTAGCTAGTAATTTAACAGGGTCAGGTGCATTTTACTTGGCACTTATCTCTACGCTACCATTCTTGTTGATTAACTCAATTGGTGCATCCTTTTACTTTGGTGGTGTTGCTGTACTTATTATTGTTCAAGTTGCACTTGATACAATGAGAAAAATTGAAGCACAAATCTATATGAATAAATATGATACATTAGGATCAGTAGGTCTATAATGGCAATTGCACTTCGTAAACCTAACGAATTGACCAAGTTAGCATTAGCTGGGTCAATCGTAGGTAAAACACTACAACATCTCCGAGAAAATATTACTGTTGGAATGTCTCTAAAAGAGATAGATGCTATGGGCGAAGCTTTTATTAGAGAGCATGGTGCAGAACCATCTTTTAAAGGTCTATATGGCTTCCCAGCTTCTGTTTGTACTTCGCTTAATGAAGTTTGTATACATGGTGTACCAACAGACTATCGAGTACAAGAGGGTGATATTCTTGGTTTAGATTTAGGTACTAAGATAGATGGTTACTTCGGTGATGCTGCTATTAGTATGGGAATTGGTAAAATTTCTAAAGAAGATGAAGATTTGATTGCCTGTTCAAAAGATGCACTCTATCATGCGATAGATAACATCAAGGTTGGCATGCGATTTAAAGAGTTGTCTCATATTTTAGAGACTTTTATACGAGATAGAGGATACGTACCACTTAGAGATTTTTGTGGTCATGGTATTGGTACGAAACCACATGAGGAACCAAATATTCCTAACTATGTAGATGGTAAACCAAAACAGGGTCCAAAAATTAAAAATGGTATGGTGTTTTGTTTAGAGCCAATGGTTTGTCAAAAGGGTGAAAATCCTGTTATTTTAGATGATAAATGGTCAGTGGTTTCTGAAGATGGATTACATTCATCACATTATGAGCATACGGTTGCGATTATTGACAACAAAGCAGTAATTTTAACTGAGGCTTAATGGTTTCGCAATTAACAAACAATAGTTTAGTAAAACTTATCTAGATAGAGAGTATAAAGAGAGGGTTAAACCTCTTTCCAATAGAACAGTATTTTTCAAAGGAGAACAGATGGCTAAAGATGACGTAATAGAGATAGATGGTAAAGTAATAGAGGCATTACCAAATGCAACTTTTAGAGTTGAGTTAGATAATGGGCATGTTATTTTATGTCACATAGCAGGAAAAATGAGAATGCACTATATTAAGATTTTACCTGGTGATAAAGTAAAGGTTGAATTAACACCTTATAGTCTTGACAAGGGTCGAATTACCTTTAGATATAAATAGGTTATATTTCGAGAGCTTTATAAAAGCTCTCATAATTTTATTTATCTCTATCTTTGATTAATAGCTTGGCTTGTTCAATCCAATTCTCATCTTCTATTTCAATATTAAAAGGAATTTTTTCTTTTATCGTTTGAATATCTTCACTACTCCATTTTGAAATTTGTTCAAAACTATAAATACCAATATCATTAAGTTTGCTTTCTACGTTTTCCCCGATACCTTTTATATCTTGTAGGTTGTCTCTATATATTTCAATAGCCTTATTGCCCTCCTTTATATCTTTTGTCATATCTTTATTAAGAGTATCTTGAACATCAGGAACTTCTATTTCAGCTACTTTAGCTTCTGTAGGATTATTAATGTTAGGGGTGTCTGTTTCTACTTCTGGTTTTGTAACCTTGTCAAATAAGCCTTTTATACCATTAAGCAGACCTCCTGTAATAGCAGCATCTTCTACTTTATTCTCTTCTTTTATTTCAGCTTTTGGGTTAGAGACTTCTTTAGTAGTTTCTTGCTCTATTTTAGGAATTTTTACATTAGGTGTTTCAGTTTTTTCAACACTGCTCTCTTTTTCTTGTATTGGTAAAACATGAAGTTTTTCATTGTCATTTCTTAATTGAGTAGCCTCTTCTTCAAGTAGAGAATGGCTATCTGTTGCTTTGTTTAACTCTTCTGCTATTTGAGATACTTCATTTTTTTTATCTTGAACTGTTTTTTCTTGAATAGTGTTTTGTTCCTTAAAACTGTTTATCTCTTTTTCCGACTCTTTTAGTTTGAAACTATTATTATCTAGTTCTTTTTTGACTTTTGTAAGTTCATTTGTTAAAAGAATATTCTCTTGTTCAAGTTGTTCAACTATAGTATTTAAATCTTTAACTACTATAGCATGTCTTTTTATTTCTCCTTCTGCTTCACTTAACATTAACGCTTGTTCTGAAAAACTCTCTTCTGCTTGAAGTAATTTTTCTTTTAATAAAATATTGTTTTTATCCTTTTGTTTAAATAGATTGTTTAACTCTTGAACTGTCTTACTATGTGATTCTAGTTCTTTTTCTTTTTCTGTTAATTGTAAAGTTTGTGCAGCAGATGCATCTTTTACTATAGATAATTCATCTTTTAACAGAGCATTTTTTTTCTCTTCACTACTTAACAAGCTACTTAGCTCTTCTACTTCTTTTTTATGCTTTTTCTTTCCAAATACTTTTGAAATTAAATATCCAAATATAAAGCCTATTATAAGTGCTCCTAGTAAACATACCAACATTTTCATTATTAATTCAGTCATCTCTATTCTCCTTTTGTTAAGTAGATTTCTACTCGTCTATTTCGTTTATCATTTGGTTCAAAAATAAGTTTTTCTTCACCATAGCCTATAGATGCAATTTTCTTAGCATTTATTTTATGTTTAAATAGATATCTTTTGACACTATCAGCTCTTTTTTGACTTAGCATTTTATTGTATTTTGCACTTCCTCTAGCATCTGTATGTCCAGAAATATCTAAATTGACTTCTATATTTAAATCGTTAATTATCTTAATAACATTATCAAGAATTTTTTGACTAGAAGGTAAGATTCTACTACTGTTAAATTGAAAATTAATAACAGTATTCTTGAGTAAGTTATTAATTTGGGCTTGTGCCTCTTCTAATTTATTCTCATCTTTATTATCATCGTTAGATACTGCTGCGACAGGTTCAGTTACAGAAGGTGTTTTTGTGACAGTTTCAGTTGCGACAGGTTCAGTTACAGAAGGTGTTTCTGTGACAATTTCAGTTGCGACAGGTTCAGTTACAGAAGGTGTTTCTGTGACAGTTTCAGTTACAACAGTTTCAGTTACAGAAGGTGTTGTTCCAACACTCTCCGTTATGGTAGGTTCTGTTACAGAAGATTCTGATACAGTTATCTTACTGTCAATTTGAAGTGATGGTTCAAAAGTACTTAAGAGTTTTTCTAGCTCTTTTTTCTCTTTTTCACTTTTTACTTTAGCCTTTACACTAAGTATATTTTCTTTGATACTTACAGATGCATTTGGTATATTGTTTTTTATCATGTACTCTACAAGGTTTAGAGTATTTGGGGACCAAGTCTCTTTTTTAACATTGTCTAAAAATTGAATATCATTACTACATGTTTTTTCTTGACACCATTGATTAATCTGCTTTATCATTTCACTTTGAGAAGACTCCTTAGCCAAAAGAGCATTAAACTTATAAGGTTCGGTATTTATAAAAAAGAATGACGCATCATCTTTTTTTACTACCTCCTGTTTTATAGGTACTATCTCTTCTTTTATGGGGTTATCTTTTATCAATTCATGTTTATCCTCTGTCTCCATTGCTACAGGATAGAGTTCTTCATATAGTTGATTTTTATGTGTTGCGATACAAAAGTAGGTATATAACGAACTTACACCCAATCCTAGTAGGATTAGACTTTTCCCACTCATAACTTCTCCTTTTTTAATTAAAACTATTGTTAATGCAACTGTTCTTGAGTTAACTTATGCACACCCTAAATTCTCCAATAAACTAAAAAAGTACATTTTATATTTAGAATATAATATTATTTGTACTAAAAACATTATATTGAATCTATTATAAAAAAACATTATATTTTAATTAAAAAATATTTTTTATTGAAGGATATTGTTAAAATAAGAGATATTTATATATATTGTGATTAAAGCTTCTATTTTTGCTATACTTTCACTTAATTAAAATTTAAATATAGAGTATAAAATGAGAGATTGGCTAAAAGAACTTATAAAAAAAATAAAAAAAAGTGAACAGTATCAAAAAATAGAGAAGTATTTAAATTCTCAACCCAAGAAAATTCCGTTAAAACAACAAATACTAATGGTGATTATATTTATTGTGTCCCTAGATATAGCAATGTATTTGGCATCATCTGTAAAGGGTGAAGAGACAGATTTGCAGCGTATCTCTAAAGATATGACAGAGTTAAAATATTCAGATATGAATAACTCAGCCGTTAATGAGATTTTAAAGGCTGAAAAGGTCTATTTTGTAGTTGACAAAGAACTTAATGTCAATGTGATTTTAAAAGAGGGGAACCGCTCACAAGAGATTAAAGATATTCCTATTTATAGTATTACTCGTAATATAGAGAAAGAGCTAATAGAGCATAATATCAATTACCAGTGGGTAAAACAAGAAGATATGATACCTGGTTTTGTGATTTTGTCTTTTTTAAGCTCTCATCTTTTTGAGATTCTTTTTATAGCCCTTATTATCTATATGTTGCAAAGTTCTGGGATGTTGCTTAATAGCGACAAATTTAGTGTTTATAAACCTAAAGAGATTAAGGGAGACATGGAAGATATTATCGGATATGAAGATGTAAAAGAGGAGGTTAAACACTTAGTTGATATGCTTAAAAATGTTGACCTCTATAGTAAATATGGCATTGAAGATTTCTTTAACATCATGTTCTCTGGAACCCAAGGTACAGGTAAAACGACGATGGCTGTGCAGATAGCCAAAGAGCTTGAAGTTCCTATTTTAGTAACTACAGGAAATATAGAGACAGGTTTTGTGGGTGGGGGAGCAAAAGTAATAAAAAGTATCTACGCTAAAGCAACCCAACTGGCAATGGATAATAAGTTTAATACTTGTATTGTCTTTATAGATGAAGCTCAAAATTTACTTATGAAACGGGGGCAGTCACGAGAAAAATGGGCTGATGATACACCTAATGAACTTTTGACTCATTTAGAGGGTGTTAAGACCATACATGATGTCCGTATTATTACCATCGTGGCCTCTAATTTTGATGAGAGTAACATGCAATTAGACGAAGCGATGGCAGCACGTTTTAAAAAGAAAATCCACTTTAGACTCCCCAATGAAGAGGAGAGGGAAGAGCTTTTAAAACACTTTTTAAACAAAGTTGAAAACAGAGAAGAGCAAATTAATGTAGCTCGATTATCAAAAGCTTTTTCTAATACAAGTCCAAGAACGTTGCAGACCATTATTCAAGAGGCTTCACTTCTTGCTATTGCCAAAGAGGAGAAGGTTAATGATGAGCATCTTATGAAAGCGTTTGAGGTGGTTATGATAGGTAAGTCAAACAGAAAAACTACGAAGAACAGAGAGAAAGAGCGACATATTATTGCTATTCATGAGATAGGGCATTTTATGGCAGATTTTACTCAGACCATGGAAGAGAATGATTTAGATATAGAGAAGACTAAAGCAAAGATGAAAGTGATTAAAATCTCTTCTGAAAATATATCAAGAGTTAATGCATTAGGTTATGTACTCAATGAGTCAGAAGATATTATGTTAAGTTCCATTGCAGAGCTTGAAAAAGAGGTTAGAATACTTTACGGTGGGGTGGCTTCAGAAGAGTTGGTTTTTGGTAAAGAGAACATTACTACAGGTGCCTCTAATGATATAGAAAAAATTACTAGAATATTAAATCATCTATTTATAGAAACCTCAGCGTACTCTCAAAGTAAACTCAAGCTAGATGGTATAGACTTACTAAAAGATGTAGCCTATAAAGAGATGGAAGCCAAAGCAAAAGAGCTTTATAGTGAGACGTTGAGTTTACTTGAGAAAGATAAAGCGTTAATAGAGCATTTGGCGACTATACTTATAGAGAGATGGGTACTTTCTAAGGATGAGATTTTTGAGGAGATATTGGAGTATAAGAAGTAGAGTGTGTTTTCTAATGCACTTCTATTCCGAAAGGATTAATCTCTCTTCTTATCAATTTCTTCCCAATACCCCTGTATACTTTAGAACTTATTAGATACAAGTGACGAAGTCACGTAGGTCGTAGTGCCTCACTACAACATTAACTGGTATAACATAAAGCTTTTGAGTTCAATAGAGGCGTAATAAATTAAACCTCTGTCCTTCCTATTACTAAAAACTCTTCGTCTCAATCCCCTCAAAAAACTCATTAATATCAACTTCCAAAACAATAGCAATTTTGAAAATATGTTCTAGGTTAAAGTGTTTTCCCTCTGCTAGAATTTCTGCTTTTCCTAAAAAGGTAGGAGATTGATGACCTATAGCATTGGCAAGTTTTAGTTGGGAGACTTTTTTAGATTTTCTGATTTTAACAACATTACGACTTATTAGCTCATAGAACTCTTCCCATCGTTTATCTTCATTAAAATCAATTATTTTCATTTAAATTCTTTTGCCACCCTATAGGGGTTTAAACTTTATTGAATTCTATTAATATATAATTTTATATACAACACCGTATAGGGTGTTAAAAAGGAATAAGAGATATGACAACCCTACCACAGATAGAGCATATAGAGCAGTTATTCAAGCAAAATAGTAAGTTTACAGACAAAGAGGGAAAGCTATTTGTTCCCAAAATTTTGGAGTCTATAGACAAAATAGATATAGACTTGGTCAAGCTTCTTATGGCAGATGAGAAAGCCAAAGAGCAGTTTTTTATAAAGATAGATGATGTCTATGTTCTCAATCAAAATGACCTTATAGAGTTTTTTACGATGAATGAGTACTTTAACCACTCTTACACAAGCTATACCAACAAAATAGGGCTTATAAAAAAAGATAATTTCATAAAGAAGTTTGACGATGTGGTGTTGGCATTTCCCTATAAAGATTGTGTGCTAGAGGGTGGACAGACAAAAGATGATGACAAAAAGAGTGAAGTCTTTTACAACTCTATTATTAGTCGTGATGAGATAGATAGACTTTTAGAGCCTAAGGTCTTGACCAATATTAAGAAGTTTGACAAAGATGGAGAACATGAAGTAGAAGAGATAACTGAAAATGATAATCTTATTATAAAGGGCAATAATCTTTTGGCTTTACACTCTTTGAAAAAGAGGTATGCAGGGAGAGTGAAGTTAATATATATTGACCCTCCGTACAATACAGGAAATGATAGTTTTGGGTACAACGATAGTTTTAATCACTCTACTTGGCTTACTTTTATGAAAAATAGACTTGAAGTGGCTAGAGAGTTTTTAAGGGATGATGGTGTAATCTTTATTAGCTTAGATGATAAAGAAGTTCATTATATGAAAGTTCTAGCTGATGAAATTTTTGATAGAAATAATTTTATAGGGAATATTGCTTGGGAATCAAAAACAAAGTCACAAAATACAAAAACTTCATTTAATAAATTACAGCCAAAAGTAGAACATATTTTGGTTTATACAAAAAAAACATGTAGAAGATTTAATTTAATAAAAAAAGGAGAAAAAAAATACCCTGAAAAAGATACTAAAGGTAATTATAGAGAATACCCTTTAGAAGTAATGAATGCTGATGGAGTTAGAGGTAGGTCATCAATGGTATTTAAAATTGAGGGCATTTTACCACCAAAAGGTAAACAATGGAAACTTGGGCAAGAGACAATATCAGAATATATGAAGCGTAAAGATTTATTTGTAAGAGATGAAAAAATTATTTTAAAAATGAGACCTGAAAATGAGATAGCAGAACTTACAGAACCATTTTGGGGATTATTTACAAAAGATATAGGAACAGCAGAAAGTGCAAAAAAAGAACTTACTCAAATTTTAAATTCAGATAAACATGGTTTTGAAACAGTTAAACCTATTGAGCTCATTAAAAGACTTATTTTTCATACTACAAATAAAAATGATATTATTTTAGATTTTCATGCAGGAAGTGGAACAACAGCCCATGCTGTTTTAGAGCTAAATAAAGAAGACGGTTTAAATCGTAAATTCATTTTGGTTGAACAGATGGATTATATTCAAGATATTACTTGTAAAAGAGTAGAAAAAGTCATTGAAAAAAATCAACAAGGTAGCTTCATCTACGCAGAACTAAAAGAGATAGATAACTTCAAAGATAGCCCAATAAATCAACTTAATAAAAATATGCAGTACCTACCCATAAGTGAACTAGAAGATGAAGAGTATGGTATCTCTAGTAAAGAGATAGCCATTAATAAAAAGTTTTATGGGGTAGAAGATGAGTAATCTTCTTTATCAAGAGATAGAGGGAGCATTTGAGTATGTTCCAAAACCTGACATACCAAAAGCCATAACAGACAATCTCAAACATACACTTAGAAGCTACCAAGAAGAGGCGTTAGAGAACTTCATCTTTTATCATAGTATGAGTCAAAAACATAAAAATTTACCCCACAAACACCTACTTTTTCACATGGCAACAGGAAGTGGAAAAACAAACATTATTGCAAGTAGCATTTTGTACCTCTATGAGCAGGGCTATAGGGACTTTATCTTTTTTGTAAATACCAACAATATCATTACAAAAACCAAAGAGAACTTGGTTAATTTTGCTAGTAGTAAGTACCTCTTTGCTGAACAGATACGCATAGAGAACAAAGAGGTAAAAGTAAATGTTATAGAAGATACCTTTGATGTAAGTAGAGTAGATGACATTAACATACTCTTTACGACAATTAATAAACTTCATATTGATTTAGAGACGACTATTAAAGAAAATAGCATTACCTATGCTGATTTTAAAGATAGAAAAATAGTGATGATAGCAGATGAAGCTCATCATCTAAATGCCAATACAAAAAGCCAAAAAGAGAGTGAAAAGAATTGGGAGCGTACCACTCAAAATCTACTCAAAGCCAATAAAGAGAATATTTTACTAGAGTTTACAGCTACACAAGACCTTAGTAATGCAAAGGTAGCACAAAAGTATAGAGATAAAATCATCTATGACTATGCACTTAAAAAGTTTCGTGATGATGGCTACTCAAAAGAGATAAAGCTTATTAGCGATAGCTTTGATGACAAAAAACGAATGTTACAAGCTGTGATGATAAGTGAGTACAGACGCATGGTTACACAAAAAGAACTCAACTTAAGCATTAAGCCTGTAGTGATGTTTAAAAGCGTCAAAAATACGGTCAATGCAGATGCACTATTTGAGACATTTTTAACGCTTATAGAGCAGTTAAGTGTAGAGGATATAGATGAGATATTTAGCCATTCTAGCTTAGAGGTTATGGGAAAGCTAGAAGCATATATAGAAGACAAAGAGCAGTTTATAAAGGCATTGCAGTATGGGTTTGCAAAGCAGAACTGTTTGGTTATTCACTCGAAAGTTAAAGATAAAGACGTAAAGCTACAAAACCTAAATAGCCTTGAAGATGAACGCAATAAAATTAGAGCTATCTTTGCTGTTGATATTTTAAATGAGGGTTGGGATGTACTCAATCTATTTGACATTGTAAAACTTGATGAAGCTAAAAAGACAGCAAAATCTACTGTAAGTGAAGCTCAACTTATTGGACGTGGGGCTAGGTATTTTCCTTTTGAGTATAATGATAGTGACCGATACAAAAGAAAATTTGATGAGGAGTTAGACAACCCCCTAAAGATACTTGAAGAGATGTATTTTCATAGCATTAACCAAAGTGACTACATCAACGCTATTACCAAAGAGCTTAGACGCATAGGGCTACTTGATGAGAAAGATGAGAGTGTTCAAACCGTCACACTTAAAGTAAAAGAGAGCTTTTTAAATCATGAACTCTATAAAAATGGTGTCATCTATGTAAATGAAAAGGTTAAACAAAACCGTAATGAGATAAAAAGTATAGAGGACTATATAGGCTCATATAAGAGTCAAAAAAGATACATAGATAACCAAAGTCATGAGCTTGTAGTCTATTCTGATGAGGTAGCAGAGGTTAGTTTTAGAGAGTCTCAACAGTTTGTACTAAAAGAGTTACACCCCCACTTAGTACGCTTGGCTATCAATCAAAAACCATTTTTTTATTTTTCTAATTTGAAAACTTATTTTAGACAATTAAAGAGCATAAGTGAGTTTATAGAGAGCAGTAACTATTTGGGAGATGTGACTTTTACGATACATACAACACAAGCTTTTAAAGTTAGCGATGAGTTGAAAGTAAAGTATGTTATAGAGCTACTTGAAGAGATAGAAAAAGGCATAATAAAGAATGCCAATACCTATGTAGGAAGTTGTGAGTTCTACCCTGTACGCATAAACCAAAAGATACCACCTCAAAAGAGACTCAAACTAAAAGAGAGTGACAGTCCTATACATAGGGTAGAGGATTGGTATATTTTTGAACCTCACAAAGGAACAATTGAAGAGATGCACTTTGTAGAGTTTATAAAAGCGAGTATGAGTGAACTTAAAAAGCGATATGATGATATTCGGCTTATACGAAACGAAAAAGCCTTTGATATTTTCTCTTTTGATAAGGCACAAGATGGAGCAAAGTTTGAACCTGACTTTATTTTACTGCTTCAAGATAAAGAGGGGTGTTATTATCAGATATTTTGTGAGCCTAAAGGTGAACATCTGTTTGAGTTTGATAGTTGGAAAAATGAGTTTCTTTTAGACATAACAAAGTGTACCAAAGATAATAAGTTGGCTCTACAAGATATAAATGATAAAGCTTTACCTTTGTATGAAAATGGTTGCTATAAGATTTTAGGATTGCCTTTTTATAACAATGCTTTAGAGAGTGAGTTTAAGGTGGAGTTTGAGGAATTGGTTCTATAGTATATGTTATTCAATATAAATTTCGTATTAATATCACGTAAATTTCGTAATAAGAGCTAATAAATTTCGTATTTATGCTATAATTATGAGATAAAGGTTAAAATATGATAGATAGAAAACTCTACAAAACTATTTTAGAGATGTTAAATGTCTTTAGAATAGTAGCAATCAATGGACCACGTCAATCAGGTAAAACAACTTTGCAAAAGTTAATAGCCAAAGAGAAAAATATTAAATATTATACTTTTGATAATTTAGATACGTTAAACACAGCAACCAATGACCCTTTGGGCTTTATATCGTTTATTTCCAAAGAGAATGTGGCTATTGATGAAGTGCAAATGGTACCAAGTGTCATTCCTGCTATTAAAATGTCTGTTGATAATGAAAATAGAAAAGGGATGTTTCTCCTAACAGGTTCATCAGACATGTTTAAAAACTCTAAAATAAAAGAGTCTCTAGCAGGAAGAATGGCAAGTTTTAACCTCTTTCCTCTCTCATATTCAGAGATAAATAGACGTAATATAAATATTGTAGATAAACTTTTCTCTAAAAACTTTAATGATTTTAATATTGATTTTAAACAGATAGAAAATGAAGCATTTGTTTCAGCAGTGCTATCTGGTGGCTACCCTGAGGTTTACAATTTAAATTTTAAAGAGCGTAAGGTATGGTTTGAGTTTTACATTAAAGCACGAATTTCAAAAGACATAGCAACCATTGAAAATGTAGATTTAGGAAAAATTTCTTCTGTTGATAAACTGTTAAAAGTATTGTCTGCTCAAATAGGCTCGTTGGTCAATTATAAAAATATTTCAAACTCCATTGGTATAGCAGATAAAACAGTAGCTAAATATATACAGCTTTTAGAAGCTCTATATATCGTTAAACTTGTTCCAGCTTATGCGAACAATCAGTTAAAAAGGGTCGTTAAAAGTCCTAAAGTTCAATTTATAGATACAGGACTTGCAAGTATGCTTCTTAATGTTGATGTTGAGGGAGCAATGACAAAACAGGGTGACTTTTATGGAAACCTTGTAGAGAGTTTTGTCTATAGTGAGTTGATTAAACATCAATCCTATTCAGAGATAAGTATGAACATACATCACTACCGAGATAATCAAAAAAAAGAGGTTGATTTTGTTTTAGAAGCAAGTGATGGCTCTGTTGTAGCACTTGAAGTAAAATCTGGTTCAAATATTAAAAAAGAGTATTTTAAAGGTCTGGTTACTTTGGCTAAAACGCTTAAAGATAAACCTTTTAAAGGCATTATTTTTTATGGTGGAGATGAAGTTTTACCGTACAAAATAGAAGAATTTCAATTTTGGGCTATTCCTTTGAAGGTATTGATTTAAAGATATATGATTACTAATAGGTTACTAAAAATTATTCTATAATTTTACTGGTTAAAAAAGTTGCTTAAAATAAGTGAATAGGGAATTTGTAAGTGGTGGCGCCAGACGGAATCGAACCGCCGACACAAGGATTTTCAATCCTTTGCTCTACCAACTGAGCTATGGAGCCACTTTGAGTAG
>JALXFN010000101.1:0-48544 GCA_027068975.1 Campylobacteraceae bacterium
CTAAATAGGGAATGGTATAGGTCTGTTTGCTAAAGCCTGAAAGGGTATTTATTTCAAGTATCTTCTCTTTTGGCGAATTTTTAGTGACGATAACAAGGTTGTGTAAATCTCTTGGTACCCAGTTTGTTATCTCTAGGGTTGTCTCATTAACTCTTTTAAATGCAATAAGATGTTGCATGTTTAGTTTTAATTGTTCAACATCATATACAGTGGCATTATCTTCTAAAATAGAAGCTGTAGAAATGGCACTGTTTGTACCAAAAAGAAGTGTTAAGGAGGAAAGCCCTCCTATAATCAGTTTTTTCATCTCTTTATCCTTTAATTCTCTTCAATTGAATCATTATATCGAAGATTAGTCTATCTTCTCCCACTCAAATTTGGATATGTTTTTATCTTCCTTGGAAAATTCTATCCCTATAATAATTAATTCATCTGCTTTCTCTTGATATTTTTCATAGTATCTCTTCTCTTTTATCTGCTCTAATGCCTTTGCATTTTGACTCTTGTTATCTACAACTTTAAATTCAATAACATAAACTTGGCTCATATCAGGTGTAGCAATAGTTAAATCAATTCGCCCTAGACTGCTTACATCTTCAGCTATAAATTGTATGCCCAAACCTGCTAAATAAGCATACATAACATTGGCATAATAACCCTCATAGTTTTGAATATCATTTTTTACATAGGAGTTATAAGGAAGTGATGCAAAAAGTTGATAAATTTCTCTTTTGAACTTGTCCATATCTTTGTTTAATATAGCAGTTAATATTGGCATTTTAGGAAGAGAACTATCGGTCAAAAGATACTTAAAAATATTCTCATTCAATGCTGTTCTAACTTCAAGATTAGGATAGGTTAACTTATAAATTCTCTGATTAAATATTGTTTCAACCTCTTTTATCGTTAAATATCCTGTTTGAAAAAGAAGCGTCTCTATCTTTATATCATCTACATCAAAACTACCTAAGTCACTTTCACTAATGGCTATATCTTCTAAGTTTGGTAAAAAATAGTTTTTCTGTTTGAGAATTTCAATTAAAAAACTAGGATTACCTGTCTCAAACCAATAGTTACTATAGATTTTATTTCGAGAGAAAAAGAGCAATATATCAAAAGGGTTATAGACACCTTCCCCTAAAAAATTATAACCGTTATACCACTTTTTTAATTCATCTAAATCAACATCATCTAAGCGTTCAGCAAAACTCTCTTTTACATCTTTATGAGTATATCCACAAATAGTTGCATAGTTTGGATTTAGAGATATGTCTTCTAAGTTATTTAGTCCACTAAATAGATTAACTTTTGAAAACTTACTTACCCCTGTTAAAAAGGCAAACTTGACATATTGGTCACTATCTTTTATCACAGAGTAGATATTTTTTAATCTGTCTCGTATCTCTTTTGATAACTCTCTATCTGTTATGTTGTCAAGTATAGGTTTGTCGTACTCATCTATTAAAATGACTACTTTTTGATTGTATTTTTCATAAGCTTTTTTTATTAAATCTAAAAAACAATTTTTGACACTCTCTTTATATTGACACTCTAAGCCCAATCGTTCTTGATTTTCGTCTATACTATATAAGATAGTTTGGTCTAAATCATTAACAGACTCCGTAACACCTGCTCCAAAACTAATTTTAATCACAGGATAGGTAATATCCCAATCCCACTTATCATAAATATAAAGCCCATCAAACAGCTCTTTTTTACCCTCAAATATATCTTTGAGTGTATCTAAAAAAAGAGACTTACCAAAACGACGTGGGCGTGAGAGGAAGTAGTACCCACTACTGTTTATAAGGTTTAGAGCTAAGTCTGTTTTATCTATGTAGATGTAGTTTTCTTTTTTATCTCTTATTTTTGCGAATGTTTGGATTCCTATTGGTAGGTTTTTCATTGGGGTCTCTTATATATTTCATCTCTTGATGCAAGGTTAAAGCAATTAAAAAAATGTACTATTTTATCAAATAAATTAAGTCTAATGGTCATTTTTTAGCCTTTACTTGCTTTTGTTTTAAGTATATCAGAAAGTTGTTGAAAGTGTGGTGGGTGTGTAAATTTCAAAATGTTTTAGATTATTTTAAGCTTTGTTATATGAAATAGCTTTGAGTCCTATTTTTTATTAAGATTTTCTATGATACTATCAATTTATAATTGATTTTTTAATCAAAGGATAAAAATTGAAAATATTATTCTATAGCATTATACTCATTCTAATACTAAACAGTTGTGGAAATTCAAAGAAAGATGAAAAAAGTGATTCTGTTCCCATAGTAATTATGGGACCATCTACTGTATATATTGCACATGAGTTAAATGAAGCAATGTATCAAGATGGAAGCGATTGTCGCCTTGAAGGCTGGGGTGAGAGACTTTGGGAGTATGCAAGTAGTAATAATATTGCATCGAAAATATATAATTTTGCACAACCTGGTTCAAATACACAAACTTTCCAAATCCCCCCTGAAGAGAGAGAAGGCAACGATAGATTACAATATGGTCCCCAAAGAGACCACTACTGGGCAAAAGTTGTTGAGAAGATGAAAGAGTTAAAAAAAGGAATACTTCTTATACAATTTGGTGCAAATGGAGATACAAAAGAGCAATTTAAATCAAATATAAGAAATTTTATACAAAAAGCAAAAGCTCTTAACTTTACACCTATTTTACTAACTGAGATGGCGAAAAGAATAAGAAAAAATGGTCATTATAATGCTGGTAGAGGAGAAGAAATAGAGTGGATGAGAGAAATTGCAGAAGAACAAGATGTAATGCTTTTAGACCTTTTTGAAAAGAGTAAGAGTGTCTATTCTCAATTAACAGAAAAAGAGTGGGACGAACAATTTGCTAACTGTTACTCTAAATGGTATCGAGGAGATACTGCGCCAAAGCAAGATACTCATTTTGAGCCAAAGGGTGCTAAAAAGGTCGCATCATGGATTAGAGAACTAGCATGTGAAGAGGATAAAAATAGTGTATTATGTCAGGAGTTAAATGGGACTCCAAAGAGACTACTCTTATCATCAACTAAAAATATTCCAGAGCATGACATACCACCAATGAGTTGGGAAAATATGCCTAAAGGCACTAAAAGTTTAGCTATTGTTATAGACGACCATAGTGCTAATCATTGGGTTCATTGGGCTGTAGCAAATATTGCCCCTAAAAGAACCTCAATAGTTGCAGAAAAAACACCAAATGAAGCAAAAGTTTTAAAAAATCAAGAAGGTGCAGAACTTTATGTTGACCCTGCTTACCCTCATCAACATATTTATGAAATACATATTTATGCTTTAGATGTAGAAAAGTTATCCGATACTCATAGAATGCAAGGTACAAGAAAAATACCACTGTTTGATTCAGATAAAATCTATAATCATATAATGTTTGAAAAAAGATTTGGAAACTTTATTATAGGTAAAGCATCACATTTTTTTGAACCTTAGTTAAAGTGTTTACCAAATATTAAAGAAATAACGATATAATTATCCGTATAATTATATTCATAATTAAAAGGATAAAAATGGTATCCTATACTCAAAGTGAACTTGTATCAGCCACAGAACTCTCTAAACAGTTTGGAGAGTATATTTCAAAAGTTAAAAATGGTCTTTTAGATAAAATTGGTATTTTAAAAAACAATAAACTTAATGCTGTTATTTTATCAGTTAGTGAATATGAACGAATGGCTCTTGCAGAAGCTAGATTAGAAGAGCTTGAGACAGCTCAAATGCTTCAAGAACGACTTAAGAGACCTAAAGAGGAATATCTTAATGGAGATGATGTTTTAAAAAGATTAAACTTATCGTTGGATGACTAACAGTGTATGATTATAAATTTCACCCTGAAGCCGAAAAAGAGTTAGCTAAACTCAACTGTTCTGTGCAACTTCTTTTTACTAAAACTTTAAAAAAAATATTAATAAATCCTGAACTTGGTATTGATTTGGGCAATAAAAATAACCTAAATCTCAATGGTTTGAAAAAAATGTACTTTGACCATAAACAATATAGAATTGTATATCAAGTTTTAGAAGAGGAGATTATTGTCTATATTATTGCTGTAGGGAAAAGAGACAAGATGGAAGTTTATGAGAAAGCTAGTGAAAGAGTTGAAGAGTAAAAACTCTTAACTCTTACTTTTTGATATGTATATCAAATCAATACCCCCTAAAACCAAATCCGAACCCCACCAACAGCATAAGTCTCATTAAGAGGAGAAATATCAGCAGTATTACCAAAGTTTTTACTCCACTCTACCCCAACATAAGGAGCAAATTCACGTCGTATCTCATAGCGTAAACGCATACCAGCTGTAAGGCTTGAAAGACCTTTTCTTAAACCCATGTTTAGGTTGTCTTTACTGTAGGCATCAAGTGCAATTGATGGTGTCAAAATAAGCTTTTGTGTAAACAGTGCTTCATACTCTGCTTCTAAACGTACTCCTAGATTTCCACTGTCACCAATGAGTAAGGCTCCACGTGTTTCAAAAAAGTAAGGGGCTAAACCTTGAATGGCAACTACACCCCATGTTTGAGAGTCAGCTTCTGTTTTGTCATAGCCAACACCAAACTGTATGTCCCAATAAGGAGCAATGGCTTTAGAATAAATCAATTGGTTTTCACTCTGGGTTGAGCCATCTTTTGGTTTTTCACCTTCGGTATAAAAGTAAATTTTATCCAAATCATAACCTATCCATAAATTCGTGTCCCAAGCAATGTTTTTTTCATCATTTCCTTGTTTTTCTAACTCATCAATGGTAAGTTTTGAAAGTAGTGGGTCATCACCCATTCCTGCATGGCTTAGTGTTCCAAGTACCATAAGTATGGCTGTTGTTTTTAATATTTTTTTCATCATTTATCCTTTATGCTACTACTTTTCTAAACATACCACTCATATGGTAAAGCAGGTGACAATGGTACGCCCATTCACCTTTGGCATCAACGGTAACCTGCATACTAATCTTAGAACCTGGTTGAACAATAACGGTATGTTTTCGTACAAATTGGTTATCCCCTGTCTCTAGGTCACTCCACATTCCATGTAGGTGCATTGGGTGATTCATCATGGTATCGTTTATGTAGGTAATACGTAAACGTTCACCATAATGAAACTGTAGTGGTTTGGCATCGGTATATTTAATTCCATTTATTGACCACATGTAACGTTTCATATTTCCTGTAAGCCGTAAAATTATCTCTCTATCAGGGTACGTTGTATCTACCACACCTTCTAAACTTTTTAAATCGGCATAGGTTAATACTTTTCGTCCATTATTTCTAAGCCCAACACCTGGGTCACTCAAACGGTATTGAGGATCCATTGCTCTCATGGTCGTTTGTACACCACGTGCTTCTTCTAATGGGGTAATAGGAATTTTCTTTTTCATTGGCATTTTTTTAGACATCGTTTTATCTGATTTCATATCCATTGTCTCACCTTTATCCATCTTCATGCTTCCCATGTTCATTCCCATATCGGCATGACTCAAAATAGGCAGTGCATCCATAGCAGGAGCAGTGGCTAAGTTTTGAGCATTGGTAGTTAACGCCCCCAAAGCATATCCTGAACGGTCAAGACTTTGTGCAAAAATAGCATAGGCTTCACTTCCTTTTGGTTCGACTATTACATCATAGGTTTCGGCAACGCCGATTCTAAACTCATCTACGCTTACGGGTTCCACATTGTTTCCATCGGCTGATACAATGGTCATTTTTAGATTGGGAATACGTACATCAAAAAATGTCATAGCCGAAGAGTTAATAAACCGTAGACGAATCTTCTCACCTCTATTAAACAGAGCTTTAAATTGTGTGGCAGGATTGTTTCCATTCATTAAATAGGTATAGGTGTACCCTGTCACATCAGACAAATCTCGGTCGGTCATACGCATCTCATTCCACATTTTTCTACTCTTAAAGGCATTTGAAAGTCCATTCTCTTTTACTTCAGAGAAAAAATCTCCAACTGTTCTTTGCTTAAAATTATAGTAATCACCCATCACCTTTAGTTTTCGATAAATACTTTCAGGGTTCTCATCTGACCAATCAGAAAGAGAGACCACATAGTCACGGTCATACTCAAATGGCTCTTTCTCTTTAGGGTGAATAACAATTGCTCCATAAACTCCTGTCTGTTCTTGAAATCCTGAATGTGAATGGTACCAATAGGTTCCACTTTGTCGTAATGTTATGGTGTAAGTAAAAGTCTCTTTAGGTTTAATTCCCTCAAAACTGATGCCTGGAACACCATCCATGGCAGGAGGTAAAATAAGTCCATGCCAGTGGATAGAACTGTCTACTTCTAAGTCATTGTAAACTTTTATAGTGACAGTATCACCCTCTCTAAAGTGTAAAGTTGGTCCTGAGATTTGACCATTGACTGTGGTTGCAATAGCAGGGCTACCCGTTAAATTTACAGCTGTTTTACCAATGACCAATGAAAACTCTGTACCATGTAAATCATGGCTACTGTCTATAGTTGGTTTTGGCTCTTTTGCATCCAAAGGTAGTGTTGCTAAAAGCGATGTTACTACAACACCTTTAACAAATGTTCGTCTATCTATTTTTGAATTATTTATTAACATTTTATGCTCCTATATTTTATTATCTAAGAACAGTATAGTCCTATCTTTGTGCAAAGTCTGTGTAGCAAAAGCCAAAATAAGCTATGATAAGAAAAAATTTAAGGAGTCTCTCTATGTTTTATAGAATAGTATCTCTTAGCCTACTCCTCATGGTCTATCTCCACGCTACCCCTTGTAAAAACCCTGCTGTAGCTGATGACAACTTAAGTAAAAAGTTTCGTTATGGCTGTTTTTGTGGTGAGAATTACCCAAATATTAAACACCCGTCAAAAATAAATTATCGTGAATTAAATAGTACTGCACGTCAAGAACTCATAGAGCAATACCAAAGTATAGATGCTTATGATAGTATTGATGAGGCATGTAAAGTTCATGACATCTGTTTTATAAAGCATGGTAAACAAGCCAAGGTTTGTAACGACAGTATAGTAAAGAGTTTAACAGATATTAAAGATAAATTTTCAAAAGAGGCAGATGACAACGTGACCAATGCCCAATGTCGAGACCTCGCCTTTGATATTGCTTCAGTTTTTCATACCATCTTCTCACCTGCTGATGATGAAGATACCATTTTTGACTTTGGTATGCTAATGGTCAATGGAGCCATTACAGCCACCAACAAGATAGGACAAGAAGCTGTTGATACATTGAGCGATAATGCACCTCGTTACCCAGCTAAAGGGGTAAAGTGTTTGCTGGAAAATTTAGGAAAAATAAAAAAACAAGAAAAAGCTCCTAAAAACTATAAAGATAAAACAAAAGTAGAACCCTCATTTACTTTAGATGTGAGTGATATCTCAATGCCATAAGATTTTTAAAGTGGTTATTCATGAAGAAACAATCACGAATAACCATATAAAGAAAATTACTTTTCTCTTCTATTATTTTGGTCACTATCATTCTCTAAACGAGTAGAACTGTTTTGAGAATTTTGCTGTTCATCATTCATATTATTACGATAATCCACTGTACTATTTTGTTCAGTATTAAACTTTGAAGCATTAATATCATTTCCAAAATTTTGCTCTTCACCTTGCATATCTTCTCTATTATTTGAAGCTATATGGTTTTGAATACGTGTCATATTATTATCTTCAAGAAAACCATGTTGTGTTTTCTGTCCATTATGACGAAGATGTTCACGTGTTTCATTTAAGTGTTCTTCTACTTTAGTCATAGAAATAACTGTACCATTAAAATCTTCTCTTTTAATTTTCAACTCAAAAAGAATGTCATGGAGTATTCCATCTTCTGTTGGTACTTTATTTATATTGTATTCTTTTTCTTTTAAAACTGAATGTGCTTCTTTAGGAATATCTATTCCATTACTTGCATTCCCATCTCTATCCATAGACTGTAACATACGTGCAACTTCTAAATTGTCTTCTAAAATTGTCATGTTTCTATCTGAAAGTACTGAGGCATTTACCTCTCTTAATTTAACATCTCCTAAAGAAAAAATACAATCTTTATCCAACTCATAATCAAATGCTCCATCTGCTGTTGTATTACCTTCAAATGTACCACATTTATAATGTACTCCTGCAACTTCTGCATCTACATAGTATCCTGTTGACTTTTTAATATTAGTTGTGTTTTGTTCAGAATTTATACCATTTTGGTTTTCATTAGCATTCTGAGTTTCCCTTTGGTTGTCTTCTTGACCTTGGTTCACTTCAGACTTTGTACCACTTTGCTCTTCATTAGCATTTTGGTTCTCATTTGCATTCTGAGTTTCACTTTGGTTGTCTTCTTGACCTTGATTCACTTCAGACTTTGTACCATTTTGCTCTTCATTAGCATTTTGGTTCTCATTTGCATTCTGAGTTTCACGTTGATTATTTTCTTCAGAATTAGTAGAAGGAAGTCCATGTTGTGTTCGTTGTCCATTAGCACTAAGTCTTTCACGTGTTTCATTCAAATGTTCTACTACTTTTGCTTCAGAAATTACAGTACCATTAAAATCTTTTGCTTTACTATGCAATTTACTAATTAATTCACCTAATACAGCGTCATCTGTAGGAACTTTATCGATATTAGATTCACGTAAAATAGTATGAGCCTCTTTAGGAATATCTATTCCATTACTTGCATTTCCATCTCTATCCATAGACTGTAACATACGTGCAACTTCTGGATTGTCTTCTAAAATTGTCATGTTTTTATCTGAAAGCATAGAAGCATTGATTTCTCTTAATTTAACATCTCCTAAAGAAAAAATACAATCTTTATCCAATTCATAATCAAATGCTCCATCTGCTGTTGTATTACCTTCAAATGTACCACACTTATAATGTACCCCTGCAACTTCTGCATCTACATAGTATCCTGTTGACTTTTTAATATTAGTTGTGTTTTGTTCAGAACTCATACCATTTTGGTTTTCGTTGGCATTTTGAGTTTCGCTTTGGTTGTTTTCTTGACCTTGAGTCCCTTCATTAACATTTTGATGTGTATTTTGGTTATCCTCAGAATTCATGCCATTTTGGTTTTCGTTAGCATTCTGATTTTCACTTTGGTTGTTTTCTTGACCTTGAGTCCCTTCATTAACATTTTGATGTGTATTTTGGTTATCCTCAGAATTCATACCATTTTGGTTTTCGTTAGCATTCTGATTTTCGCTTTGGTTGTTTTCTTGACCTTGGTTGTCTTCAGAATTAGTAGGAAGTCCATGTTGTGTTCTTTGCCCATTAGCACGAAGTCTTTCACGTGTTTCATTTAAATGTTCTTCGACTTTCACTGCAGATATTACAGTACCATTAAAATCTTTTGCTTTACTATGCAATTCACTAATTAAATCGCCCAATACAGCATCATCTGTTGGAACTTCATCAATATTAGATTCACCTAAAATAGTATGGGCTTCTTTAGGAATATCTATTCCATTACTTGCATTTCCATCTCTATCCATAGACTGTAACATACGTGCAACTTCTGGATTGTCTTCTAAAATTGTCATGTTTCTATCTGAAAGCATCGAAGCATTTACTTCTCTTAATTTAACATCTCCTAAAGAGAAAGTACAATCTTTAGCCAATTCATAATCAAATGCTCCATCTTTTGTTGTATTACCTTCAAATGAGCCACATTTATAATGTACTCCTGCAACTTCTGCATCTACATAGTATCCTGTTGATTTTTTAGCGTTTGTTATTTCTGGAGTATTATTTGTTGAAGTTGTCGCTTCACTACCACAACCAACCATTAAAAATGCAGCTACAACTGCAGATGAACTCATTGTTATTTTTCTCACATTATTTCCTTAATCTTAATTTATATTTAAAACTATATATTAATTTTATTAGAAAAGTATTAGTTTTTTAATTTTTTAGGAAATTAAATTATGATTTTGAGTATTCTCTATAGTTATTAGCTCAACTACAAAGTCAAAACAAAAGTTGAACCTTCATTTACTTTAGATGTGAGTGATATATCAATGCCATAAGCTTCACATACCTTATGAACAATGTTCAGCCCCAAACCAAAACCACCTACTTGGTTGGTGGCTCGGTAAAAACGCTCATAAATCTCTTTTTGATGCTCTTTTGCTATTCCTATACCTGTGTCTTTTATGGTGATGCTGTTTTTTTCTAAAGTTATATCTATAGAGCCACCAACGGTGTTATATTTTATCGCATTAGAGATAAGGTTATGAATAAGCCTTACAAAACTCTCTTTGTCTATTTTAAAATAGATATCATCTTTATACTCAACACTTAAGTTAATCTTTTTCTTCTCTGCCAAAAGGCTTAAGTAGATTAACTCCTCTTTTATAATATCATTTAAAAAAAGCTTCTCTTCTACCTTTGGTTTAACAGTTTCTGCATCGAGCATTAGGTAGGATAAATCTTTATGAATAGCTGACAAACGAGCAGCAGAGAGGCAAATACGCTCTAGGTTTTTAGGGCTTTCAACTTTAGGAGCATTAACAGAGAGCATTAGTGCTGTTATTGGGGTATTGAGTTCATGGGTGCTATCCTTTATAAAGTTGTCCAGCTGAATCCGTTTTTGCTGTATGGGTTTAATAAAAAGTTTGGCTAAAAAGTAACCTATAATTGCAAGAAAGATATAGATAAAAAAGAGTGCCAAGAGTATCTTAAACTGTAGATTTTTAACAAAAGTAGCCACACCATCTTTCTCTATAACTATGCTTGTTACCCCCAAATGTCCAAAGCTACTTTTGTCCACTAAAATCAGTCTATTTCCCTTTTGATAAAGCTGTTTGGAAAAATCTATTTTCTCTTTAATATTAGAGCTAATCGCTTGATTTTTATCATCATAAAATCCTATTTTATCTGAAAAGTGCTTGACCACCCAATCTAAAGAGAACTTACTTTTAGTCATGTGGGCGTGGATAATTTTAGAAGAGAGTCTACTTGCCTCTATCTGCATCTGTGTGCGACTCTGCTCATAAAAGTATTGTGACTCTTTCTCATAAAAAAGATAGGCGATAATAGCAAAGAGAATAAAAGAGGAGGAGAGATAGAGAGCAAGAAACTGATAGAGTGTTCGCTTCTCCTCTTTAATTAAATACATACCCTACCCCTCTTATGGTTGTTATCATCTCCTCACCCAAAAGCCTACGTAGGTTTTTAATATAAGTTCTAATGGTTGCCGAGGTAGGAGCTGTGTCGTAAGACCACACATTTACCATTAGCTCATCGGTAGAGATAACCTTGGTACGATTATGTAAAAAGTAGGCTAAAAAGTCACCCTCTTTTTTAGAAAGTGTCTCCTCTTTCCCATCAAAAGAGAGAACATAACGAGCAAAATCATAGGATATATTTTCATTTATTTGGAAAATCATCTCATCATTTATTTTAAAATGTCTTTTTATATTGTCTATACGAGCCTTTAACTCGACCATCTCAAACGGTTTTTTAAGATAGTCATTTGCCCCTAGTTCAAAACCCTCTAGCACATCTTTAGAGCTGTTCATAGAGGTTATAAAAATAGCAGGAGTCTCATTACCAGATTCTCTTAAATCTTTTAGAAGCTCAAAACCATTAAGCAAGGGGACATTCACATCTAAAAGAAGCAGGTCAAACTTCTCTTCAAATAGTAGGTTTTCTGCTTCTATTCCATTGTATATAGGGGTTACATTGTAGTTGTAGTATTCAAGGTGTTCTACAATAACTTCGGAGAGTATTAGGTCATCTTCTAGGAGTAGTATTTTCATAAGCTAATAATAGGCATTTTAAACAATAAAGTCAAGTAACTGAGTTAGGACTTAATTGGAGTTCTGATATAATTATTTTCATGAAAATATTCAAAATTCTCTTAGTTTTTATTATATTATTACTTTTACCAATACTCTATATCGCTTTAGATAGCAACAACCATAAAAAGGTCATAACTATTGGTGTGGGTTCTAAAGTAGAAGCATACAGTACCTATGCAGCCTCTTATGCCAAAGAGTTGAAAAAGTATGGTATTGCACTAAAAGCAGTAAAGACTAAAGGTTCTATAGATGCCCAAAATCAACTTTTAGAAGGTAAACTTGACTTTGCATTTGTTCAAGGAGGAACAGAAAATAGTAAAGTTCTAGCCTTAGCCAATATTATGCTAGAACCCATTTGGATATTTTATAAAGGTGATACGCTTAACCATCTACAAGATTTAAAAGGGAAACGAATTGCTATCTGTGAAAAAGGTAGTGGTATTTTACCTGTTACATTAGAGCTTCTAAATCTGGTAGGTATTCATGGATTTAACAGTAAGTTTTACCATCTTCCTAGTCAAAAAGCATATGAGTATATACGCGACAACAAAATTGACGCTATGTTTTATATCTCTTCAGCCGATTCACCACTACTTTCAGACCTTATCGCTACAAAAGATATTAAACTGATGAATTTTTCTGACTCCAGTGCTTATAGACAATTTTTCATACATAGAGATAAATATTTTGAAATTGTCCATATCTATAAACATGCTTATGATATAAAAAAACAGATACCTCAAAAAGATTATAAACTGTTGGCTAAAAATACTCTGTTAGCCACAAACAATAATACCTCTGATAAAATGGTACGACTTATGATGAAAGTAGCCTATAAAATTCATCATAAAGCTGGAGTTTTTCATAATGAAAATGATTTTCCCAATGCATCTATGTTAAAAATGAAACAACATCAAGCTTCAAAATTCTATTTTTCAAACCCTAGTAACTACTATGAAGAAAACTTTAATTTCTGGATAGCTCAAAGTTTAACAAAACTTCAAAACTATATATATAAATTTATTATTCCTCTTATTGTGATTTTTGCTTTTTTTATAGAAGTAATTATTCCTACTTTTCATCTCTATAGTAAGCGAAAAATAAATAGATGGTATAAAATGGTGAACAAGATAGATACACAAATTATTACATTAGACTTATTTGAAGCAAAACAAAAACGGGAAACTTTAAAAAAGATATTAACAGAGATACGAGCTACAGACGATATACCATCAGCACATATGGCTGATTTCTATAGCCTACAAAATCAAATAGTCAATATTATGAATGCACTTGATAAACAGATTAAAACTTTGCATAAGAGTCATACCAATTTTTAATTAGACCTCGATAAGGTTCATATTATTAAAAGTAAATATGTTATAATTTAGTAAATTTTATTTAAAAAGGTTTACGATGGCAAAAGACAGTTATACAGGTGACCATGTTGTAGATGAAATTATAGAGCATGTTGCACTAGAAAAAGCAGGAGTATTACATGAGCATATTACAGCCCCTAAAGCAAAACCTAAGAAAAAAAGTAGTGGTTTTTTCTTTAATCTTTTTATGTATATGGTTGTAGGGGTAGAGCTTTGGTTAATTTATATTGAGATTATGAAACGGTTGTAAATGTTAGCATTCCCAATTTGAAACTGGGAATAAAATCATTAAATACTAAAGAGCCTTAATAGCTTCAATAGTCGCTTCAAGCGAAGCCATATCACTTACATTAAAGTGTGGTTTTTTTGTCGCTTTTTTATTTAGACCTTTGAGTACATTTCCATGACCAAACTCTATGTAGCAGTCTACTTTGTCGTCTACATTTGCCATAGAGTGTTTGTACTTAACAGGAAGAACAAGTTGTTGAGGTAATAACTCTAATGCTTCTGCTTTGGTCTCATAAGGCTCTGCTGTTACATTGGAGACAACAGGGGCTATGAACTCATCTTTTATCATCTCATTTAGTTTTGCTGAGAGTGGCTCAACGGCACTCTCTAGTAGTGGACAGTGAGAAGCTACTGACATATCTAAAAGCATCGCTCTTTTTGCTTTTGCCTCTTTTAAGATAGGAGCTAAAACTTCTAAATCTTTTTTAATACCTGCTATAACTATTTGACCATCAGCGTTGTAGTTAACAGCCCACACTTTTAGACCTGCTGTTCTTTGCTCTTCACAGATGCTTTCTACAACCTCATCTGAAAGACCCAAAGAGACCATCATCCCAACTTCTTGGTTAGCACAGGCTTCAGCCATAAGTTTACCACGAAGATTTACTAGCTCAACCGCGTCTGTAGCATCCAAAGCACCCGATGCTACCAAAGCAGAAAACTCACCCAAAGAGTGACCCATGGTAAGTGTCGGTTTAATATCTGTAGCATCGGTAAAAAGTTTATGAGCAATGGTTGCTACAAGTAAAATCGCTGGTTGAGTAAACTCTGTTTCTCCTAAGTTATCGTTCTCTTCAAAAAGAAGATTTTCAAAATTAATCCCTGTACGCTCTGAAGCATCTGCTATCATCTGTTTTGCAACATCTGAGTTTTCAAAAAAATCTTTCCCCATTCCTATTTTTTGAGAACCTTGACCTGCAAATAAAAATGCACATTTAACTGACATCGTAAAACCTTTGTTTTTTAATTTCTTGTTTTTATTTTTTGTGTATTTTACCCAAAGAGTGGTTATGCCATAATGAATAGTGCATATTTGGCATCGGCAGCATTAAAGCCAAAGCCTACCAACTCTTGGGGAGTATGCTCTTCACTTACTGCCAACTTTACTTCATACATCATCATATCCATGTCCATAATAAGTAGATGTTTTACCAATTCACCCACAGAGAGTGGTTCTTTATCTTTTTCTACAGTTAAAATAAGCTCTTTAGATATTTTATCTACATAAAAAGAGCCAACTGATGCTTCACCTGCATAGAGTAGATTCTTTTTATCATTAGCATCCTCTTTTAGAAGCATAGCTGTTATACTATACGTTTCGTTGTTATTAATGCTCTCTCTTATGTCTTCTATTAAGTCAATGATTACTTTCATAGTTTTCCTGATGTATGTTTCAAATTATCTACCCGTATAACTATAAAGTAGTGCTGTTTTTAATCGTTTAAATACTTTCCATTGATCACTTGGACAAATAGCAAAACATCCATGACTACGCCCTCCACTATTGACATACTTTGCTGGATGTATAATGACATCACGTCCACCTTTTCTTGCAGGTTTACCTACTTTTCGGTTACTCCATTGTAGACCTTTAACAGAGAGATAACGATAATGTTTCTTCTTTGTTTTACCCACACTTGAACCAACCTTAAAAAATCCGTATGGAGTCATGTATGAGTTACGTTTATTGCTAGACCTTTTTACTCTACCACCAATAACACCAGAACGCTTCCCATGAGCAATCTTATGTCTAAATACATATCCATTATTTAAGTTTATGATAAATAGACGTTTCGTTTTTGCAGGCTTAGTATAATCTGCGATAGCAAGATAGTTTTTTGAAAGTGCTTTCTTCTTATAGTTCTTTTTGTAATAAGTAAATGCTTTTCTTAACGCTTTTTTACTTATATTTGTTTTTTTAGATACCTGTTTATAAATCTTCTCAAGATGTACATTTCTTTTAGACCATGTGGTTTTTGCAACCAATTCTCCTGAAAAGAAGACAAGCATTAGTAGTAACAATGTTTTTTTCAATTTTTTCCCTTATTTTAAAAAATTTTGGAATTATATAGAAAAAATCATTAATTACATATAAAAGAATATATAAGGATAATTTTTAACAATTATACATTATCACAAGAGATTCCACTTCCATCTAAACAGAAGTTCTCTTTACACTCAGCATTCTCATAATCACCACAACATTTACAAACCTCTTCCTCCACAAGTTTTTCATCTTTTTCTATGAGAGGAGCCAGTTTCTCTTTTACTTTATCAAAAACATAGGCAGAGAAACTTTTAGCATCATTGTCACTCTTCTCATACATACCCTCAAGAGAATTTAAGTGAGGTTTAATTTTTTCATTAATCTCACTACGAATTTCATCACGTAGAGAGCTCTCTTCCTCAATATCTTCCTCTTCTTCAACAACTGATGGATTTGAACCTCCAAAGATATTAGTCAATATTTTAAAAATATTGACTAGAAGTATCAAACCAATTAACGCAAATACTACCAACATTATATTATTAGCCATTAACTTTTTCCTTTTTTATTTTATTGCTCTTTTTTGCTTTTATCTCTTCTTTGGGTTTTTTAATTTTTTTCATTTTAATCTTTCCTTTAAACTTTTCACCAAAGTAGCCCTCATTCGCCATCCATTTATATATCTCTGCTGCTATAGGACCTGATGCACTACCACCATGTCCACCATGTTCCACTAAAACTGTCACAATATATTTAGGGTTTTTAAAAGGAGCATAGGTTGTTAACCAAGCATGAGAACGACTATAATATTCCATCTCAGACTCTTTCATTCTTCGTTTCTCTCCCCTTGGAATAGAGATAACTTGAGAAGTACCCGTTTTTCCAGCCACAACTATAGGAAGCCCTGACATGGTTCGTCTAGCTGTTCCATGTGGAGAGTTACAAACATCATACATACCTAGACGAATCGTTTTTAAATTTTTTTGATTAACATCAATAACTTTATACTCTTTTTCTACCTCCTTACCTGCTACCGTTTTAGCAAAATGGGGTGTTGGTAAAGAGCCTGTAGCTAAAAATGCTGTATATCTAGCCACTTGTAAAGGGGTTACCAAATCATACCCCTGACCAATTGCGGCAATAACTGTTTCACCCATATACCAAGGCTGCTTATATCGTCTCATCTTCCAAGATTTACTTGGAATTATTCCAGCTTTCTCTCCTGGTAAATCCACACCTGTTTTTACACCTAAGCCGATTTGGTGTAAAGTCTTAGACATGGCATTAATACCTGTTTGTAAACTTTTATTATAAAAATAGACATCACAACTCTCACGAATGGCTTTACGTAAACCAACCTTACCATGACCATATCTTGACCAACATCTAAACTTATGTTTATTTTTTCCCATGGTAATAAAGCCTCTACAATGTTCTGTTTTCTTTAAAGAGACACCTGCTTTAGAGAATGATAGAGCCATACCCATTTTAATAGCAGAACCAGGAGGATACGTACCAGCGACTATTTTATTGGTGAAGGGATGATTAAAATCATCAGTCAAGGCTTTCCAATCTTTGCTAGAGATACCCCCAACAAAAAGATTTGGGTCATAAGATGGGTAGGAGACAGCACCTATAATATCACCATTTACATCCATAACAATCGCTACACCAGCCTGACCAATAAAAAGTTCATTTATCTTTTTCTGTAGTCCCAAGTCAAGATTTAAAACAAGGTTTTGATCTTCAAGAGGCTCTTTTCTCTCTATCTCTGCTACCTCTCTGTTCGTAGCAGTAACTCTGACCATTCTATAGCCTAGCTCACCTTGTAAAACTTTGTTGTATTGTCGTTCTAAACCAGTTTTTCCAACCACACCAACTGTCTCAACAACACCTACAAGTTCTCCATTATCTTTGGTTTCAATCGCATTTTTTTCTCTATCATACTTGTTCTGTTTTTTATTTGAACGCCCTACATAACCTACAACATGCGTTGCCATACTTCCAGCAGGATAGGAACGTTTTGTCTCTGATTCAATTTGTAAAAGTTTGTTAATTGTCAATTTAGGGTAAGAGCCTATCATATCATCATAACTTATAAAATCTATTATTGGAATAAACCTATGATTATAGGAAGAGTTTTTACTTATATATTTTAAGAGCAACTCCTCTCTGTTTAAATTAGGAAACTCATGAATAATAGTATCTATAGTTTTTTCTAAATTCTTTTTAACATATCTTTTTAGTAGTTTTGTTTGATTCAAATCAGGCATTTTTTTAGAAAGACGCAACAGTCTTTTTCCTAATTCACTGTTGTAAATTAGAATTTTTCTCAACTTAGTTTTATTAATATCTGGGAACTCTTTGATAATATACTCTTCAGTTGTAGAGAGTTTTTCATTGGTATGTTTAGACATATGAGGTGCCAATTTAATTGAAAAACCAATATTATTTACAGCTAAAAGCTTTCCATTTCTATCTAAGATTTCACCTCGAACAGGTTTCATAAAGTACTTTCTTCGTACATTTATCTCTGCTAGTTTTTCATAATAAGAGTTTGATTTAATACTTATTTGATAAATTTGAAAAACCAGTGTCATCCAAAATAGAACAAAAATTGTAATTATTATGACAAATCTCATAATAAAACTCCTATAAAAATATCTACTATAATATAATAAATCAACATCATATCGCCAACAACCGTTGTGGTCTGAAACATTGCATCATAAAGAAAAAGTGTTACATAATATAAAAAATCAACTAAAACTATCATCGTAAAAAGCAAACAAATCTGGCAACGTATTAAAAGTTTTAATGGTGAGTAGAGAAAAATGTAGGTCATAACAACTACAAATATCGAAAGGAGTATAGGTAGTGTTAAATTTAATTCTAAATTTATTAAATAGAGCATTCCACTTAAAGCATAGAGTCTATTTTTATCTACATTTACAATAACAATATAACCAACCAAACCTATTAATGGTGGTAACATAGAGTAAATTGAAACTAAAAAAGGATACCCTATAACCACCAAAAAGAGTCCAAGTTTTTCTAAAAAGTTTAACTTGTCACCACTAAAATCATTTCTATATCTATACATCTATACCCTAACTTGCCAATTTATAAACCAAAGAGATTTCATTACATACAGGAAAATGAATACACTTAATACAGTCAGCCCAAATTTTATGTTCAGGAATACTCTCTTTAGGAATCTCTACAAAATTCATTTTTTGAAAAAATGAGGGAAGATAAGTAAGCACTAAAACTTCACCACTCACCTCTAATTTTTTTGCTTCTTCTAAACAGAACTCAACTATCTTTTTACCAATATGCTTACCTCTATGTTCAGAGGAGACAATAAGACTGCGAATCTCTGCTAAACGTAATGAGTGTATATGTAAAGCTGCATACCCCACTATCTTTTCACTCTCTTTAGCCAATACATAAGAACGGATATTGGTAGAGACTTCATCTTCATTTCTCTCCAAAATGATTCCATCTTTGACTTCAGAAACAACCAAACTCTGCATTTCTGGAATATCAGAAAGCTTAGCTTTAACTAGTTTGACCATTCTGTCACCCCAAAAATATGTTCAAATATTTTTTGATGTATTCTATCATAACCAATTCGCTTAGAATTAGAGATGGTTATACATCCTGGAAACGCTTTTTTTAATGCTGTCTTCTCTTTTTGATTTAACTTATCTATTTTGGTAAATACATCTAAGTAGAGTTGGTCTCCACGTATAAACTCTTTAACATACTTGTTAACATCATGGTCTATTTGTGCATTGGGGTGTCGTGCATCTCGAAGGTGAATAAAAACACGAATAGAGACACGGTGCTTAATAAACTCTACCAAATTCTTCTGCCATGCACCCTTTAAATCTTTTGAAACTTTTGCATAACCAAAGCCTGGTAAATCTACAAAACGAATATTCCAATCTTTTTCATCATAAATATAACGTATATCAAAAAAGTTTATAAGTTGTGTCTTTCCAGGAGTAGCAGAACTTTTTGCCAAATTTTTACGTGAGGTAAGACCATTAATAGTCGAACTTTTCCCCACATTTGAACGTCCTAAAAAAACCACTTCTGAAACAGTATCTTCTACTGAGTCTCCTAATGCTTGTGCAGACTTCATAAACTCTGCATTAACAAGTCTTGGTGTTGCCATTATTTTCTATCCTCTATTTCAAATCTAAAGTGTACAGGTCTCTTTTTTCCACCTTTTATATCTGCCAAACCTGTTTTCAAATCAAGTGAAACAGTTTGTGCTTTTATGGTTCTATTGTTGGTCAAGTCTTCGAGTACTACATTTCCAGAAAAATGATACTTTGAACTTCTAGGAGCATATACCACACTTCCAGCCTGACCTCTATAGTGAATGTTCTTTTCAATCAAGTCAAATTTAACCGAACCCGACGCCTTATATTTGGTTGCTTTTCGCTTACTGTTAAAAAAAACTACTATTTTAGAAGCATTAAATTCGTTAGTACCCTGTTTAATTTGAGCATTACCTTCAAAATAAGCTTCATTACTTATATCACTGGCATAAAAATGGTCGGCTTTTATATCAACAATATCAGCAAAAATATTTATACTATAAAATATTATAAAATATATAAAGAATTTTTTCATAAGAGAACCTAGTTTTTAATCGCTATTATATCGTGTTTCAAACGAATGATAAAGCATTTAAAGTCAAAATGCATGACAATTTGTCATATTTTTACAAATATTTTAAAATATTTGTTAAAATCATTAAAAAAGTAATAGGAGTATTAGATATGCTTGATTTTTCAGATATTATGAGCAGGATAAAAAAAATTTTACATAAGGAGAGTGGAGAGAGAATACTCGACAAAGACATTGCAATAGCTTTAGGCTTTGCCCCTTCATACTATGCTGTCATAAAAAAACGCCATAAAATCCCTTACAAAGCCATTGCTCTATTTGCTAATGAAAAAAATCTCTCTTTAAACTGGATTTTTTTCAATAAAACAATTTAGTAAAAACGATATAATGCAAAATGCTATAATTATAAAAAAAGAAAAAGGGACAACATGACAGCAGATGCACATCTAATAGAGCATATGATGAATCCAAAAAACTATGGAAACATGGAAAATCCAGATGCAACGGGTATGGGTAAAAACCCACAAAATGGTGAGAAAGTAGCCATTTATTTAAAAGTAGACAAACAAGATGACCCACTTATCACAGACATATCATTCCAAGCTATTGGGTGTACTACTACTATTGTATCAGGTTCCATAGTAACCTCAGAAGCTAGAGACATTCACTTTTCACGAGCAGAAGAGTTGGTCTCTGCCACTCTTGGTATACTAGAACACCAAAGCCCTGAAGATGCTGCCTGTACCGAAATGGTCGCACTGGCACTCAAAGCAGCCTTAGATACCTATAAGGAGAAACAAAAAGACCCTGAGTTCTCTATGTACTCGTATCATATTACTACTGACTGTACACCCCAAGAAGAAGAGAAAAGCGAGGAAGAAAAATAATGAAACAACTATTTAAAGAAGTTCACGAAGCATGGTTAGCCACACAGTTTACAGGATTTATGTCTCAAACACAAAGTAGACAAGAGCTGTATGAGTTTTCAAATATTTTGTTTAAACATTTAACATGGCTTGAAAATGACTTTATAAAAAACAACATTACTTACACTTACGACATTCCTCAAGTACCCATTAAAGTTACCCATCTTTCACATATGCTTCACAATATCATAAAAAGAATTGAGTCTATAGAGTCACAACTAAACAGCTGTAAAGATGAACATATTACCTTTAGAATGGCAAGTGATTTAAACTACATTAAATCAGCTCTACAAAAACTACCTGAAGAGAATGTAGAAAAATGTTTCTTAGCAGAGAAAAAATATCCCAACGTAGAACTAACAGATGAAGCTAGAGATGCACTTACTATATTTTTATTTGAAGAGAGCTACAAAGAGTATGAGCTTATTATGGTCTATAACTACTCAAAAGCAAACTCCAATGATGCCTTTTTAAACCGTATTTTCCAAATTCTTATAGATGAATCTTTCTTCCACTTGCGAAGCTTCGGTCAGATGATGGCAGAGATGGGAATATTAGGTGTACCAAGAAGCCTAATGGAAGAGATTTATAAGTTTGACGACTTAGAACAGTTCTTAAAAGATGGAATCCAAGAAGAGATAGGAGCTAAGGAGGAGTGTAAAAAACTAGCAGCAGCCGTTAGTGAAAGTTCAGAGCATTTCGCTGCTTTCTTTACTTTTATTAACAACCAAGAAAATTACCACATTGCTTTAATGGAAGAGGCTTTAGAACATATAAATAAGAAATAGTACATTATATTTAAAATCAATTTTTAATTCATTTTGTTGTAAGCTTCATTTATTAAAAAGAGGGTTTTTAATGTTAAAAATTGAAGAGATACCAATGTTTTCAAATCTCGATAAAAAGTTTCATAAAGATTTGTATGATGCTATTCATATTCGACACTTTAACAAACATAGTATTCTCTTTTATGAAGGTGACTCTAGTGATTATCTTCATATCTTATTAGATGGACAGGTACGCCTCTATAAAACCTCTCCTAAAGATACTATGGTACAGCTACATAGACTTAATCCCCCTGCAATAATCGGTGAATATGCTTGTTTAGAGCAAGTGGCTTTTCCTGCTACTTGTGAATTTATTTCAGACAAAGGTACCGTGGGACTACTCCATTTTAAGAAAGTAATGGAGTATTTAAAAGACCCCGTTTTCTCTTTGGGTTTGCTAAAATCTATGACCAATAAAGTAATGATGCTCTCTTCTTTGGTTCATAAAGAGACCATATTGTCATCAGAAGCCAAAGTTGCAGACCTTCTTCTCAATGAAAAAGAGGTATTTAATAAAGTAAAAAATAATGAAATTGCTTCCATTCTAAACATTACTCCTGAAACTCTATCGAGAATTTTAAGTAAACTAAAAAAGAATCATATTATCACCAGAGAAAATAACCTCATAAAAATATGCGATATAGAAGCCCTTCATGTTATAGTTGAAAAAAACACACTAAAATCTTGCACAAATTGTCTCTCAAAAGAGAAAGTCCCCTTATAATATTTTGCTTAAAATGCTATAATACGCCCAATAAAAAAAGGACTTTTACTCTATGAAAAAACACTACTCTTCTCTCATCTCTTCTGCTTTTGGAAGATTTGCCTCAAAAGTTTTCCCAACCCCTGTACAAAAAGTAGTAAACCATGGTTATGTAAAGATTATGGGACTAGACATGACAGAGTTTCAAGACCCAAGTAGCTACCCTACCCTTAATCAACTTTTTATCCGTGCTTTCACTGAACCCAAAAATATAATTGATGATGAATCGGTTATGATTTCACCTGTTGATGCATTGGTTACAGACTTTGGTTCTATAGTAGATGGAAAAGCATACCAAATCAAAGGAATGGAGTATAACCTAACTGAACTCTTTGGTGAACATCATCAAGACGCTGTTAAAGCAGTTGAAGGGGGTGAGTTTGTCAACCTATACCTCTCTCCAAAAGATTATCACCGTTATCATGCACCAGAGAGATTAACCATTAAGTCGTTAACACATATTCCTGGAAAATTATACCCTGTAAATTTTCCACTTTTACGAAATAAAAAAGACCTTTTCATAGAAAATGAACGTGTTATTATAGAGTGCAGAGACAACAAAGAGCGTACTTTTGTTATGGTGCTTGTGGGTGCTTTAAATGTAGGAAAAATGATAGTAACCTTTGAAAAAAACATCAAAACAAACTCAGATATAAGAGAGCCTCAACACTACAGTTACAAAAATGTAACCTTAGAAAAGGGTGAGCTTTTTGGTTGGTTTGAGATGGGTTCAACCATTTTACTCTTTAGCCAAAAAGATAGCTTTAGACCAACTATAGAAATTAACCAAAAAGTTAAATTTTCTGAACCTATAGGAACCATACTTTAATGAAAAAAGCCATTATTTTCGATATGGATGGAACGCTTGTAGACAGTTCTGTCACCATTGTAAATGCCATAAATCATGTAAGAGCCAAGCTCAACTTAGATGCTATGAAAAAAGAGCTCATTTTAGAAAAGGTCAACGACCCTCACCTCAACCCTGCTGAATTTTTTTATGAAGTTCCAGCTTTTTCAGAAGAGCATGAGAAGTGGTTCTCTGACTACTATACCCAAAACCATGAAAAAGAGTTACAGCTTTATGATGGCATAGAGGAGCTTCTTAAAAATTTAAAAGGGAGAGGCTATCTTTTAGCCGTTGCTACCAATGCCTATCGTGGTTCAACCTTAGAGTCTCTTTCTCACTTAAAAGTATTAGAACATTTTGATAGTATCGCCTGTTATGATGATGTAGGTAGAGGTAAACCAAGCCCTGATATGTTAGAGAAAAATTTAAAAGATTTAAATGTCTCAGTAGAAGAGTCTCTTTTTATTGGAGACAGTGAACGTGACCTTTTAGCTGCAGAAGCTCTAAATATGGACTATATTATGGTCAATTGGGGCTTTTCTACCTATGAAGATGCCATCCACTCTGTAGAAAAATTAGAAAAAACTATATTGGATTTTTAATATGAATATTTCAAAATCAACACTCACTGATGCAACCTCTGTTGCTTTAATAGGTATTGGTTCTAGTCTACCTGCCCCATACTCTACTCCTGTACTTTTTACGGGACTTTTTGCCTTTTCTGGTGCTGTGACCAACCAAGTAGCCATACACATGCTCTTTAACAAAGTTCCCCTACTCTATGGCTCTGGAGTCATAGAGAAAAACTTTGAATCTTTTAAAGGTTCTATTAAAAACATGATAATGACACAGTTTTTTAACCAAGCACAGTTAAGTGCTTTTTTTCAAAATGAAGAGCAAAAAATAGACCTAGCTCCCTTGGTAGAGTCAGCCGACTTTTCCCCTGCATTTATTGCATTAAAGCAAAGTGTAATGGAGTCAAAACTGGGAGATGCTCTAAATTTTTTTGGTGGAGAAAAAGCATTAGATAGCCTACAAGAACCATTTGCTAGAAAACTAAAGTCTGCTGTAGTAGGCATAGTAAGCTCAAAGACCTTCAAAGCTCAAATGAACCATCACCTAGAACACTCTTCACTAAACGATGACTTAAGAGAGTCTGTTGAAAAACTTATAACAGATAGATTAAATGACCTAACACCCAAAATGGTAAACGACTTGGTACATGAACTCATCCATACCCATTTAGGTTGGTTGGTAGTTTGGGGTGGAGTATTTGGTGGGCTTATAGGGTTGGTTTCTTCGTTTTTTATATAAAAACATCTGAATTAATTTTTGAATCATAGGTTCCCAAAGGGGCATGGACTTCAGTCCATGTAATATATATTTTTCCTCTCGTGGACTAAAGTCCACGTCCCTAGGAACAGTGACTTTAGTCGCTGAAATGTTTTTTTCATGGACTAAAGTCCATGCTCCCTAGTAAATTCCATAAACTCTATCTCTACTATCTTTTAAATTGGCTTTCAAAGGATTATTTTGAATATAATCATAAACTATTGAAAAATGATTCTCATTTCTTATTGCCCTATCATAATAATTAACTTCCCAAAACTTACCTTTTCTCTTTAACAATCTATTAATCCCTATAGAACTACTCCCCTTCAATACCTGCATCGTCTTACTTAAACTATTCTGTTGCTTAAAAAGTATATGCACATGATTTGGCATAATAGCAAAAGAGACCAAATCATATATCTCTTTATCTTTTTCTATAAAAAAATTTCTAAGATAGTCCAACACATCACCATTTAAGTATGCTCCATGAGAAGAGTTATCAATGTATTCATCTATTTTATACTCTTTTTCTCTTGCTGAAATATTCTCATCTCCATATATTCGCTTTAGAAAATCATCTACACTATCATGCGTTCTAAAAGTCACAAATTGATAATATCCTTCTAAATCCGTATGTGGTAAATATGTTCTTTTACTATTTTGCATTTCTTATCCTTAGGAGCATGGACTTCAGTCCATGTAATATATATTTTATAGGGGCATGGACTTTAGTCCATGTAACACATATTTTCATAGGAGCATGGACTTTAGTCCATGTTTATATATTCTTTTTCCGTGGACTAAAGTCCACGCCCCTAAGAGCAATAACTTCAGTCGCTGTTTCAGGGGCAGTGACTTCAGTCGCTGTAATATTTTTTTTCATGGACTAAAGTCCATGCCCCCAAATGTCGCGTCCCTACGGGGTCTTTTCAAAAGAAAAAAGTAAAAACCCCAAAGGTTAAAAACACCCAAAATCTAAGGTAAAGTTCTGAGGAGACGAAAACCCACACTACTGCCTCGACTAGTAGGAAAGAACCCGTTCCGAAAAGCCGAACGAGCATTGTTAGCAACACTGACCCACGAACCACCACGAAGAACTTTATGTTTTTCTTCTTCATCATACCAATCTTCACACCACTCCCATACATTTCCATGCATGTCACAAAGCCCCCAAAGGTTAGGCTCCTTTTCTCCTACGATATGGGCTTGTCCATTTGAATTTTCACTATACCAAGCATATTTACTTAACTCTTCTTCATCATCTCCAAAACTCCATTTAGTTTTAGTTCCTGCTCTACAAGCATACTCCCACTCTTTTTCTGTAGATAGTCTGTAGTTTTGACCACTCTTTTTACTTAACCACTCACAAAAAGCTACTGCGTCGTGCCAACTAATCCCTACTATAGGTGCTTTTTTGTCTTGATTTATATTTTTATAATGGTCATCAGTTCCTGTTTCTAAATTATATTTACTATCTTCCTCTAACCACTCAGGAAAATGCGTCTTTGTATCTTCTACAAAGGTCATGTACTCCTCTATGGTCACAGGAAACTTCCCTATCTCAAATTCATAATCAATTGTCACTTCTCTAGCACTACTACCCTCACCAAACATAAACTTACCTTTTGGTAGATGTACCATGCTTATGGTCATAGATTTTTCAGGTTTTTGGTGGATGATGTTTACCATTTCGGGTTCTATAAACTCTGCCATTTTAACACTCAAAAAAAGGTTTTCTATGTTGGTGAGCAACAGAGACAATGACAATTCTGTTATCTAATACTCTTGCATCTTCAAGCTCGGTTTGAGCCAATTCTGAAAACTCTAATTTCATGAAGTAAATACATCCTCATACGATACTGTTTTTAACGTACCATCTTTTATAGCCTGAACTCTTTTTGTTGACTCTTCAACCCAAAGTTTGTCTATTTCAGAATTTGGTTGGTTCAAACTTTGTACCAAATTTTCAATAATCTTATAACGCTCTTGAGGTTTTAACGTAAGTGCTTCATTGATAATCTCATTTATGCTCATGATTTATCCTTTATCGCTTTTAAAATATTATAACATAATTCGAATGGTGTTGATATAAAAACCAACACCACCATCTTTGTTTACGGCATAGCCGAGGAGGTAGTGAACTTAAAAAAGGCACACTCTAAAGTACAGGGGCAGTGACTTTAGTCACTGTAATTTCAGGGAAAGTAACTTTAGTCGCTGTAATTATTATAAAACATAGACTAAAGTCTATGCCCCTAGTAATTAGACTCTGGCACAGTAAGTTTTGAGGAGACGAAAACCCACATTATTGTTTCGATTAGTAGGATTGTTCCTGTTCCGATTAGCCGAACGTGTATTGTTAGCATTATTGTTCCACGAACCACCACGAACAAAAAGGCACTACCTCCACAAACAATTTATGTATCGTAGGTGTGACCATGTCACACGTCAAAACCAAACATCTCATAAATAAAAATCATAAACATCCATTTAAATTTAAACCGAGATTTAACGTGTGACATGGTCACACCTACGTAATGTTGTTTGGGCAAGTAGTTCATCTACAATCTTACTGTTGCTTCCCATTTTAAAGAAACCTATTGTTCCAAATATCTTGTTTTTTGCCTCTACAATATTTATTTTACCATAAGCATAAGCATATCTCACTTTTTTTAATTTTTTTCTTCCTCTTCTTATGGCTTTTGAGGTCAAACGAAAATGTGTTTTAAAAACTTTATGTCCTAAAAAGACAAAACCTGTTTGCGTTTTTAAAAGTTTTATTTTCAACGGATGAATTTTCAACCTATAGTCAACTAAAAAAGATTCTACCTCTTTTACAATTTTTTCTAACTCTTCATACGAGTTAGAAAAGTAAAGAGTATCGTCTACATAACGGATATAACCTTTTACTTTTAGTTCTTCTTTTACAAAATGGTCAAAAGAGTTCAAGTACAAGTTTCCAAAAAACTGAGAAGTTAAATTACCCAAAGGAATACCTTTTCTCTGTTCATAAGGGCTAAACAGAGTATCATTTTTAAAGTAAAAAAAAGCATCATCTTGTTTGTTTGAATTTTCTATAAGCTGTGCAATAAGCTTTATAGTATCTTTACACTCTATCTTTTTTCGTAAGAGTTTCAATAGTATTTCATGGTCAATAGAAGGAAAAAACTTTTTAATGTCAAGTTGTAGAACATAGTCATATTTATTTGCATAATATTTTGCTCGTTTTAGTGCATTGTGTGTACCTTTGCCCTTTCTGTTAGCATAAGAGTCATAAATAAAACTTTTTTCAAAAAGTGGCTCTATATTTTGCATAATAGCATGATGCAACACCCTGTCACGAAAGGGTGCAACTGAAATGCGTCTCTCTACGCCTTGGTCATTGAGTATAAACGAACTATAGCCACCCCAAACATAAGAGTTAGTTTTTAACTCTTCATGCATTCGTAAAAGTTCTTTGTCTTCATGTAGCCAAAACTTAGCAGGAGAGTGTTTTGACTTTTTGTTTTTTAGAGCATTATGTGAAGCTCTGTAGAGGTTTTCTAAATTATAAATATTTTCATACATATTGGGGGGGGCAATGACTTTAGTCGTTGTAATACTTTTTCTCATGGACTAAAGTCCATCCCCCACACCCATCCAACCACCAAGCATTTTACCTATCTCATCTATGGACGATGAAACAAACCTATAACTATCATGAGGTAAAAGATTTAAATCTTTCATGAGACGACTTAAAATCCTAAGCTTTTCTAACTCTCTGTTGGCTTCTTGCAAAATAGGCTTTTTATTTTTAGAATAGATGGCATCGCTTAAAAGCATGAGTAAATTTAAAAGAGAATTTTGAATTTTCTCTCCTAACGTAAATCTATGATTTCTTGGTAATTTAGAGAGCTTTTCTATGTACCATTTTGTAAGGTTATAGGTTTTAACAATAATCGGATAATTTTCATTCATAACAAATTATAACAAATTTTGATAGAATGAACTTTAAGTTTATATAATCTTTTCTTTTCGTGGACTAAAGTCCACGCCCCTAAGAGCAGTGATTTCAATCGCTGTTTCAGGGGCAGTGACTTTAGTCGCTGTAATACCTTTTTTCATGGACTAAAGTCCATGCTCCTAAGGAGAAAAAGAAAAAAGTAAAAACCCCAAAGCTAAAAACGACCAAAAATCTAAGGTAAAGTTCTGAGGAGACGAAAACCCACATTATTGCCTCGATAAGTAGGATTGTTCCTGTCCCGATTAGCCGAACGTGAATCGCTAGCATTATCGATCCACGAACCACCACGAAGGCTTTTTTTATCTTCTTTTTGAGAATGATTTGCACTACCATCTATTGGGGTTTCATTATAATTTTCTGACCAATCATCTAAACACCACTCCCATACATTTCCATGCATATCGTATAGTCCCCATTGATTTGGCTCTTTTGTTCCTACTCGTTTTGTACTATCTCCATCATTTCTACCATACCAAGCATACTTATCTAACTCTTTTTCATCATCCCCAAAGCTCCACTTAGTAGTTGTTCCTGCCCTACAAGCATACTCCCACTCTGCTTCTGTGGGTAGTCTGTATCTATATTTACTCTCTTCATCTATTTTTAACTTTTTATTTAACCATTTACAGTAGTTATTAGCATCTTCCCAAGTCACATTTATCACAGGTCGTTTTCCTCTTCCCCAACCCTCATCAGATGGCTTTTTGGCTCCTGTATCTTCACAATAAAGATCATACTCTTCAAAGGTTACAGGAGTTTTAGCTATGGCGAAGTTGTAGTCAAAGGTTATTGTATGAACTGGATGTTCATTGCTGTATTCGTTTGAACCCATTTGGTAGGTGTTGGTTTCTAAGTAAACCACATCTTCCCTCACCCTAGCACCACTCAACCCTCGAAGCCTATCAATATCCTTTTCATAAAATCTCCCTTTTTCAGCCAAAATATCCATAAGTAATTTGGCTAACAGTTGCTCTTTTTCATCTAAAGGCTCACCACTTTGTACTTCATGCAAAAGCTCTATCAAACCAAACCTAACACCTAAACTTTGTGCTGTTATCTCTGCTAACATCTCCCAAAGCTCTTTAGCAACCTCTATGGATATATGCTGTAGAAGCTCTTTTTGCACACCCTCATAAAACTCGTATGTACCTAGTTTTGTCTTTAGGGTTTTATCTAAAAGACCACCAAAATAGAACTCTGCAAATGCATCTATGTTACCTAAGCCTTTAAGCTTTATTAGCTCTTTTATAATCTTTTTATTTAAGGGCAATACAGAGCAGTAGATAGCCAACTCTTTGGCTTGGGGTTGAGCAGAGTTAAAAAATCGCTTAACGCGTGTTTTAGCATCTAACTCAGTCTCAACTTCATCTAATGCTATGCGTTCTAAATCTTCAAAAACTCGCGTCTCTATGAGGCTACCTTTGGTTGCTAAAAGAACCTTAGAGAGGTATTCAAAGGCAGAATCATCAAAAGGTATAATAGGAATTTTGATATTTTTTTTAGAAAAGCCCTCTTCTATAAAAGCGTATTCAGCCTTTAATGCTCTGTTGTTTGGAGGGAACTTGCTGTTTTTCATAAACCGACGCTCACCCTCTCTTAGTGAGGTTCTTTGCCACATCTGTTTGGGCAACATAGAGACAATAGCTGTAAAAGAGCCTTTAGAGAACGCATCTAACAGTAAAAACATCTGATTGTTTCGCCAAGCTTTACCTACAGTATCGGCAAAAACAAGATTTAACGTTTTGCTTTGCCCAAGTTTAGCTCTTCTGTTTTTAAGCTCTACTTGCTCTTTGGCACTGTTGAACTCTATATAGGTTACCTCTGTAAAATCGTATGAATGCTTTAACTCTTTTATAAAATACTCTATAGACTCTTCCCACAAAAACATTGACTCGTTAGTATCAATCAGAACATTCAAAGCAAAATAGGGTCTATAAAACTTCTCTAGTTTAAAGATAGGATTAAAAATTCCTGTATTAGCAATATACTCAGCACTCTTTACCTCATCTATCTCTTTGTTACTGACTCTTTTCTGTTTGACTCTAAGCAAAGAGAACTGCTCTTTTATGGGGGAAAATATCGGTTTAGAGTCCAAATTGACTCCATAAGAAGAGTTACTGTTTTTATTTCTGATAGGTGTATAGTTTTTTGTAGATTTTACATCTTTCTCTAACGATTTACTACCTTTAGAGATTATGATGGTATGCGTAACATCTTTTGGTAAACGCTCAATAACGTCTTTTGGTTCTGCATTCTCTTTAAAAGCGTTCTCTTTTTTCTCTTTACCTTTAGGTAAAAACTTTGAGAGCCATAGTACCTCTGCTATCTGTGTTGCATCTGCATCTTTATATTGCTGTACTACAAACTCTATATCTTCTCTCATAACTCAACTCTATTCAATTGGACTTAAAACCGAATCTTTAACCTCATCATAGGTTGCTTTAGATTTGAGCAGAAGATGAACGGCATTTAGTAGTTGGTCGTTTGAGCGTGTTGCTTCACTATTTAAGCCTACAAACTTTTTAATAACATCTACTACAGTATCATCACCTTTTGCCTCTGGAAAGTGTGCCTCTACCATCTCTTGAAGTACCTCTATCTGCTCTTTTGGATTTTTAGGCATACTAAGCTCTACACAAACACAACGCCGTAAAAAAGCAGGAGGAAACTCTTTTTCATCATTGGAGGTCATAATCACAATAGGAAAATCTTTTTGGACTTTAACCATACCTTTTGTTAACTCATGTGGGTTATCTTCCATATCTTTAATCATTTTTGGCTCGGTTGTATCAAGTCGTTTAAGCTCTTCTATTTCAAAATACTGCTCTTCAAATATATGTAACAAATCGTTAGGTAAGTCTCTATCACTTTTGTCTATCTCATCTATGAGTACTACTCGTCGCTCATCAGAGAGAAAAGCTGTCCCAAGAGCCTTTAGTTTTAGATAGTTCTCTATGCTTGTATCTATCTCTTCGCTACCCTTTGCATCATCTTTTTTTATCTGAATATTTTGAAGTCTTGCCAAAGCATCATACGAGTAAAGCCCATCTTCCAAAACAGTTTTACTGGTTATGTGCCAAGAGAGAACCTTTCCTAACCCTAGATTTTCAGCTACTGCTTTAGCCAAGGTTGACTTACCAATTCCCGGTTTTCCTGTAACCAAAAGAGGACGACGCAGATAGATAGAAGCATTTACAGCTTCGATTACCTCTCTGTTGGCTATAAACTTTTGAGCATTATGATTTGCTTTTGTAACATCTCGCCAGTGAGGTTTCTCTAGTGAGTCTAGTCTCTTTTTTCGGTCTGAAGCCTTTTCATCTTTGCCCTCATATACCCACCAATCTTCTCGTTTTAATGTTTTGTTTGACATCTTTTATCCTTTTTTATCGTATCTTCTCTTCTCTATCTTGAATTAAAGTTTTAAATTTAATCATATCATGATAACTATCATAAATAAATTGTATATTTTTCTCTCCATCTTTTTTATGATTAACCACTTGATTATAATGTTTTTTTAAAGCCATACAACCTTTTAACCTCAAATCTTTCAACTTTTTATCTTTCCAACTAAAATCAACCTCTGTAGGCACATCAGAGGTAGGTGTAAAAACAAATGGTAATCCAAAATTTTTAATCATCTCTATATAACGCGTTGACAAAAGATTATGTTTTGAATCAATAACTATTTTATCATCTTCAAAACAGCTATCAATCATTGATTTTTCATACTCTTCCTCAATCTCATAAATATAATCTCCTATCTTTTTTGAGCTATTGTTTAGAAAAAAATCTGAGTTTTCTTCCCAAACACTCTCTGCCTTACTGTTCCGATTTAAAAACTGTATAGTAGTCCGAAAACCATATTTCTCACAACTTAGTGGATAAAAATCATACGTCATTAATCCATCGTCAAGTATCAAATCTAACGCTAAAGGGTTTTTAGCTAACTTTCTACCCTCTAATGGCTCTTTAATATATTTAGAAAGAGACAAGATATAATCAGATGTAAAATCTATCTCTTCAACTCCAAGTGCTTCTGTGGTATCTATGTTGGTTAAGAACCACCCCTCTACCATACACTTCTTTAAGCCCCCTGAGGTATCTTGTGAGATACGCAATATTACTTTTTGAACTTCACGATTATGTTTAGCTCTCTCTTTTAGTTCTTGGCAACCCTCTTTAGAAAACTTCTCTAAATAACTATTCTTAATACCTAACTCTTGAAAAATACACGAAAGAGAGGATTTTTTATGTTTAAGTGCAAGTGTTAAAAGTTCGTTAAAATCTTTACTTTTTAATATCTCTTTGAAACCTAAATCGTCTCTGTCTATATATTCAAGTAGTTTAGATTTGAACTCTCTTGTAGAAAATTTCTCTTGTATCGTAGTTCTAATCTCCCAAACCTCTTTATTATAAGCCATAGCAAGATGAGACAACTCACCAATATCTATAGATTTTGATACAATATCTTGTCCCTGTTTTTTTAAAGGCTTTCGTATATCTTCTGCAATATCACCTAAAGTAATTTTACCTGTTTCATCCGTACCACAAGCACTCTCTATAGCTCGACAAAAAAAGTGAGTAAACAAACCACCCTCAACACCCCAACTCTCATAAGATGGCTGTATATAATTTGAAGAGGTCAATATTTGTATGTTGTTATTGTTACCTGTTTCAATCTCTGCTTGACCACTATAACAAGTATCTAAAATAATAGTAAGCGTTGTAGGTTGAAGCTTATCGTTTAAATAGGCAACCAACTCTTTTGTTGTAATATTTTGAGTCTCATCATCAGAGAGCTTTAGCGTATATTCATCAAGTATATTGTCTTCATGGTCTATTCCATGACCTGTAAAATAGAATAGAACATCTTTAACTTTATCATCTTTATAGCTATGTAAGTTATTAAAAAAGCTTCGTTTTAATTTTTTTTCATCTTTCTCAACAATCGTCCAATTATGCTCTAAAGCTTTTCTCATTTTTTGAACATCATCTGACAAATACTCTAAAGGAGTCTTATCATTAGGTGAACTTTTTGCCTCCCCATGAAAAATAAAAGCAATTTTTGAGCTATTTGGCATTTATTAATCCTTAAAGAGGTACTCTATCTCATTCTCATCATACTTCTCAAAAAGCTCTTTAAGTTTATCATCTCGTTCTTGACGAGTTAGTCGCTCTTCTTTTCTTTCTCTGCCATTTACTTTATAGTGTAACTTATACTCATTTTCTGCTATTCTCGTTGCTCTTCGCTTCTCTACATAGTTTAACACATCTAAAAACTTACCTATCGCTTCAAGTGTGAGTTTACTAACAACCACCCAAGCAATTGCTTCAGGACCACTTTTTGCACCTGTTTTTTCACTTTGTATGGTCTCTACCTCTGTAGTTATATGTTGTGCTTTGAGTTGCTTGTTTAGCTCTTTTAAAAATTCTGAATTATCTGATACTATTTTCATTCTATTTCCCCAATTCATCAATATTCTAAAGTATATCTAAATATTTAAAAATAATCAAAAAAAACAAGAAGACTAAAACTCCTTTAAGCCAAAAGCCCAACAAAGAAACAAATACTACTTATACGCATTAGAAATTATTACTTTAGGGGCATGGACTTCAGTCCATGTAATACCCATTTTCATAGGGGCATGGACTTTAGTCCATGTTTATATATTCTTTTTCCGTGGACTAAAGTCCACGCCCCTAAGAGCAATAAATTCAGTCGCTGTTTCAGGGGCAGTGACTTCAGTCGCTGTAATACTTTTTTTCATGGACTAAAGTCCATGCCCCGACACACTACTTATACGACCAAAACAACCCATACCCATGAATAAGCCCGAGCTTCTTTAACTTCTTTAGTTTCTTTATGGCTTTTTCTTTGTTTGCTGGTAGGTATGATTTGATTTTATAGAACTTGTCATATTTTAATATGTATGAAAAAGCAAGATGTTTTTTGAGCTTTTTTTCATATTTTTTAGCATTGGAAAGTTTAGAAAACCTTCCAAACTCTACAGGCACATTTGTCTCATCGGGGCTTATGTAGGCATAGTTGTTTATGACTATTCTATCTAATGATAGGGCAGAGAGTTCTCTTACTTTAGGTGCTTTATGTTCTACAGGTTCTGCTGATAGCCCTACTTTAGGGACAGAGACAACCTCTATATGCACAGGAGCAACCCCTTGCTCTTTTGTCCCTAAGTAAGTCGCTGCACCTTTTGAGAGGTCTAGCTCTCTGTTATTCCAAAAAGGTCCACGGTCATCTATGCGTACCTCTAGTGACTTACCATTGGCAGGATTTGTAACTCTTATGACGGTACCCAAAGGGTAAGTTTTATGAGCTGCAGAGTAACCATTCATATCATAGATATTTCCTAAAGCTGTTTGCCGTCCATGAAAGTACTCACCATACCAACTTGCCATGATGTCTTTAGACTCCCCTATGGCTACTTTATGTGGATAATAGGTGATATTTTTAACCGTATAGGGATGAAGTGAAGCTTTTATTCTTGCTGCTTCTCTACTCTTCCCATAAAGAGAAGAGGAGAGAGAAAAAGTGAGTAGAAAAAGTAATAATATCTTCAAAATTATAGACGAATTAGATTTAATGGATTCATGTGTTTGTTGTCTTTGGTAACTTCAAACATTAAAGATTTGTCTACTTTCCCTATAATCGCACCTTTTGAAAGTTTTTTTCCTACAGATATACCAGGTGCCAAGCGAGAGAGTTTTGCATAGATGGTATGTATACCACCTGAATGTTCGACAATAACAACTTTACCCAACATACCACCACTGTTTTCAGAAAATACAATCTTGCCCTTTAAAACAGCTCTAACTTTTGAACCACTGTGAGGTGCCTTTAAGGTTATGGATTTATTAAAAATTTTAAACTTATAGATAGGGTCGGTATAGGTACCAAACTTTTTGATAAGCCTTGCACCTTTTAGAGGTGAAATGGTTTTCGCATCAGTATATTTAATAATTTTAGAGGATGATACGCTTGGAACATTTGCATATTCTACTGAAGTATCTGCTGAAGTATATTCCTCTCTCTTTTCTACTTTTGCATTTAATGCTTGTTCTCTTGCTGCTTTTTTTCTATTTAGCTCTCGTTGCCTTGCTTCTTTTTGGGCATCTAATTTAATAATTTTCAAACTTGCTAATTTTCTTTCTAGTTTTTTACGACTTGCTTTTATTCGGTTAAAACGTTTTTTATAAATTGCTTTGTTTCTTATTAACTCTTGAACAATCTTATCTTGTTCTCTCTTTTTCTCTTCATACTCTTTACGTTCATTTATATACGCTTGAATATTTTTTTTAATACTAAGTTCCTGAGAGCTTAAACTCGTTCTTTTATGCTCTAAATCTATTAGCTCTTTTTTAAGAGATTCAAGTTCTTCATTATTTCTCTTGCTATAAACTCTATAAACTTCCTTTGTCATCACCGACTCACTGGTAGGAGTATGAAGCTCTTCAAGTGCCAGTGCCATAGAGAAATTTTTAGAAATCAACTCAACAAACTGAAGTTGTTTTTCATCTATACTCTTTGTAAGTGTCTCTAATTTTTCTTTTAATTCTGTACTTTTCTTTGTCAATTCAGTATAAATTTGCTCATCATCTTTAATCTTTTTTTCCAAACTTTCTAATTTAGAATTTAATTCTTCACTATTGGCTTTGGCTGATAGTATTTGTTTAGCTATTTTTGAAAGTTCTTTATTCATTTTATTATATTCAATATTCTTAGCACTTAACTGTTTTTTGCTTTTTTTTATTTTACTATCCACAGAGGTTGCAGACAGTAAAGAGATAAATAAAAAAAGAGAAAGTAAAATTTTCATCTACTCTTCTTCTTTCACATTAATAACAACAAGAAATACAGCCACAAGCACTATTGAAATTGAAGCAAAAAGTAAGATAAAAAAGTCAGAAAGATAAAAAACAGACTCTACATTTTCTTTTAAAATACTCATATGTGTGTCTCGTATCCACATATTTTGTATAACGAAAAAAACTCCACTTGTAATAATGGCTGAAAGAATAGCATCAACAACAGATAAGTTAATAAGTACTTTAGACCTTAAAAAGAGTGAAGCACCAAATATCTCCATAACTTTCATGCGTTGTGCATGTAAAAAATTCCAAACTTCCATCTGTTTTAAAATAAGAAAGAAACCAATAATAGTCATAAAAACAATAAATGTATTAAAAGAGAATTTAATAAAAGAGAAAAGTTCATATTGTGACTGATAGACGGAATTGAACGTCTCTATACGTGTAATATCTTCACTCTTTTTTAAATTAGATTTTACCTCTGCTAACTCTGATATGCTTAAATATTTATTTAATTTAATAGAATAAAAATTTGGTAAAGAATGTTCTAAATTCTCTCCTTTATCTTTTTCCAAATCAATATTGACACTGTTTAAAATCTTTGATTTCTTAATCTCTTCAACTTTTAAAACATGTTTATCCCATGACCGAAAATCATCTATACTCATCTCATTTTTAGCTACAACCATCATAGTATATCCATTTTTAAGACTTTTTTCAAAACTTTCGGTTGTACGGTCAAATACAATAAAAAATTCTAAGCCAAGTAAAATAGCCATTAATGGGAAAATAAGAGAGAGGTGTGTCTTAATGAACTTCACGAATGTTTCCTCCTGCATCTATGCTAAAGTGTCTATATGGAATGTTAAACATCATTGGTATTCTATGTGTTACAACCACGATAGTAGTATCTAATTGCTGACAAGCATTTTCCATTAAGTCCCAAATAACATTTGAAGAGTACTCATCAAGGTTACCTGTAGGTTCATCTGCCAAGATTAAAAATGGATTTTTTGCCATAGCCCGTGCTACACCTACTCTCTGTTGTTCCCCCCCTGAAAGCTCCAAAGGATATTTCTCTTCTTTACCTGTTAATTTAACATGATGAAGCAGACGCTTTGCTTGACTACTTTGAACCTCTGCTGAATAACCAGCTATCCATAATGGTAAAACCACATTTTTTTCAACTGTCCATTCATTAATGAGTTTATAATCTTGGAAAACTATACCCAAATGGGTTCTAAGCTCTTGCAACTTATGTTTAATAATATTCGTCATATCAAGTCCACCAATATTAAGTTGACCATCTTGTGGTTTCAAATTTCCATAAAAAGCCTTTAGCAGTGTTGACTTACCACTACCACTAGGACCTGTTATAAAAACAAAGTCCCCTTTTTTTATTTCAAAGGTAGCATTATTAATAATTTTTTCTGTACTATCGTAAGCCAGAGTTAAATTTTTTGCTGTTATTACATTTTCAGACATGTAAATACTCCATAATTTTTAAATGCGTTTTAAAGTTTGTAACTGTTTTCACAGGATTAGAATGATAATAATAGGTCTCTTTTCTACTCATATAGATAAATTTATGTTCTGGTCTATCAAAACTTCCAAATGCCAGTTTTATTAAAATAGCATCATCTTCAATTTTAAATACCCTCTCAAAATGGATAAAAGCCTCTTCAAAAACTATAGGTTTAAAGCTTATTTTATCTAAAGTTTCATTTTTATAAGATAATTCTTTAAAAGAAAAATTAAAGTCTAATACCCTCTCTTCTGACACTTCAGCACAAGTAACATAGACATCATAGATGTCTTTCTCTTGCTTTAACCATCTTGCTTCATATTTACTTGTCACAGCTAAAGCTTCATTTTTACGGATTTCTACAGATGTTTTAAGAACCTTTTCACCCAAAAATGTTTCTAATGAGTACCAAAAGTACTTATGACTATCGGTTCTTAACTCTAATCTACCACCTTTTTCGAGAACACGCATGGACTCTTTTAGAAATGAAGAAGATATCACTCGTCTTTGTGGTTTTTTATCCCAAGGTACAGGGAAATGAACAAATATTTGATGACATAAGTTAGAAGGTATCATCTCTAAAAGAAGCCGTGCATCATAGTTGACTACCCATACATTTGTCAAACCCAAAAGTTCTATCTGCTTAAGTACTTGTGCAGCAGAAGGTGTATGAATCTCTATACCTATAAAAAGTCTATCTGGATTGTTCTGAGCCTGATACAGAAGATGCTTTCCTGAACCAAACCCCACCTCTATGGCAACACTTTCAAAAGGGTAGACGATATTGTCAAAGTCCTCTATACTTTTCTCATAAGCGTTAGCAAGTAAAGGTTTATTTTTATGAATGGTAATATTTGACTGAAGAACCTCTAGTTTTAAGCCATTAGATATATCAGCAATGGCTTGTTTTACTAAATTTACATTCAAGGGTCTGGTTACTTTGTCATATTTTAAAAGCCAATTTTCAGGACTCTTTTTGATATGTAAAAGAAAAGACTCATCTTCAAGATGAACACCAATAAGTTCATCTTCACTATAATTGTCTTGTGCAATAAAAAGAACTTTTGTATTGTGATACTCCTCTTGAATAAGAGAAGTATCAAAAGGTTTAACTGTTATATGTGGCATTAAATCCCTTACCTAGTTTGAATAGTAATAACTTTACTAGGCTTAGAGAGACTATCATCATATCCAACAGCTATAACTCTATACGTATAGTTAAATCCTGGAGCTACATAGGTGTCTATATACTCTGACATCATACGGTTTTTAACACTTGCTATCCACTTCCATTTCTCACCATTAATACTTTTTTCAACTTTATACATCTTAACCAGTTTGTTAGGGTGTGGACGCCATATTAACTTAATAGCATTACTTGCTTTTTGAAAACCCTGAAAAAATGTAATGGCTTCAAATGGTGGTTTGGTTTTAACTGCAATTACTTGTCCATGTGGTGACTCAAACCCACCTTTTATAGTAGTAAAAGTGTATGTATATGCTGAGTTCTGAGCCAAGCCTGTGTCGACATAATGTGAAGCAAAAGGACTATTTACAGTTGCAACTTTTATCAGCTCTTTTTGAGGACTGTTTACATAAGTATTTTTTACTGTTCTGTATATATTGATACCATCCAAATGTTTTGTAGCCACAGGTTGCCACTCAAAAGCTACAGAAGTGCTACTTGTTACAGCTTTTACATTATTCAGCTTTGGTAAATTTGGGTCAAGCTGATGATTCATCATCACTGCTGGATTACAACCGTTCAGTAATAGTAGGGAAATAGCTGTCAATGATATGAGGGTTAATTTTTTCATTAATCTCTCCTTGGTTAAATTTATTAAAAATAAAATCTTGCATATCAGAAAAAAGTGGAGCTACAAACTCCATCTTCTCTCCTGTTGTAGGATGTAACATATATAGTTTATATGCGTGTAAAAATACTCTGTTAATTATAGCTTTTTTGCTCTTAAAACCATATAAATCATCCCCCAAAATATGTCTACCCAAACTCTCTAAATGCACCCTAATTTGGTGGGTTCTACCTGTGAAAAGTTTAACGGCTATTAATTCAAATTTCTTATCTCCCTTATCACTTTGAGCTAATTTATAAAAAACAGACTTTGCCTCTTTTCCATTTTCTCGTACATCCATTTTTAGGCGATTGTTTGGGTTACGGCCTATTGGTTTTTCGACTATTCCATTATCTTTTAAGGGGTAGTCTATAAGAGCTAGATAATAACGTCCCATGCTCTTATCTTGTAACTGTTCACTTAGTCTTTGATGGGCTTCATTGGTCTTGGCTATCACCAAAGCACCTGTTGTATTTTTATCTATTCTATGTACTATTCCATGACGCTCTTCACCAGAGATAGTAGAGAGAGAAATACCTTTTTTTATAAGCCAATCCACCAAAGTAGCCTCTTTAACCGATGGAGCAGGATGCACCACCAAACCAGCTGGTTTGTTGACGACTAGCATAACATCATCTTCATAGAGTATCTCAACATCAAAGTCTACTACCACAGGCTCTTTAGGAATAACCTCTTTAAAACTATAAGAGATGGTATCTCCTACTAAAAGTTTTTTACCAGTTTTTAGCACGGTTTTCCCATTAACCTCTACCAACCCCTCTTTGATGAGTTGTTCGACCTGATTTCGGCTCTTCTGTAGCTCTGTTGTTAATATTTTGTCCAATCGTCCAGCCTCTTGAACTTCAAATGATTCTAAATCCATTTTTCTCTTTTTATACTATATTTTATAAAATTATATCCAAATCAATAATTGTTTAAAAACTTAATTTAGATATAATATATAAAATTAATATCTAAAACTACTATAAAGGACTTTTTATGCACAAAAAACTACTTATTTTACCTTTTTTATTGAGTTCACTATCGACTGCAAAAACTGTTGAAACTAAAGATATGAGAGCCAAAGACTATACAAAAAATTATGATACCAGCTCAAATGTAGAATCAACAGAAGACAAAGTCATCTCATCTACAGCTGAAGCTTCAGCACAAATCACCGTTACGGTTACACTTCAAGCCACTTCAGAAATGACTTCAGGTAGAGATACCAGAACAACTGCAACCATGAGCTTTTTAGATAATAACCGTTTAGAGATTACCGAAGAGATAGCCCAAGGTAAAGGAGAACATCTTGAAACACTGCTAAGCATGATGAACCTAAAAACAAATCAAACAACTTTAAGCAATATTCAAACGCACTTCAATGACCTTATATATTTAAGTCACCATGATTTTTTAGAAAAATTAAAAACTTTAGCCTAATCGTTCTTAAAAATAACTCCTAAGTTCATCATGTATCTATATGAGGTTTGAAAGGCATTACTCTCTCTCCAAAGTATAGAGGGAGCTACTTGATAGTACATCCAATCTTTATAAAAAATATGATGAAAAAGCATATGAAAATGAATATAGTCACTGTTTGGATTTTTAAAGTTTTTTAAATCACTAACAATCCCAAGCCCTGCTCCTACTTGCTCTGTTTCATTCAAGGTTTTTATCCATGAAACATCATTTATAAGCGTTTGAAACTCCTCTTTATTGCTATAACTCAATTGATTTCTCCAAAAAAAATCAAGTGAATCATTGACATTATACTCGGTGTTAAACTCAAAATTATTTATTATTTCACCATCAGTGTAGTAACGAAAACGATTATATAATATACTGTTTATTTTTTCTTCATCATATAAATTATAGTGTGAACGTATATTTAAGTAAGGAACTAAGTGTGCATCACGTATTCTCACTCCACCTGCAAATGCCATGTTTAAACTTTTTTTGACATACTTAAAATACTCTAAACGCAGATAGTAGTTTTTCTCTTCTATGTGTTCATTAGTTAATTTTGTACTGTCATATAGGGTATTATCATTGGTTTCATCTTCAAAAATTAAGTGAAGATTTTTCTGAATTTTGGGTAAACTAAGACGTAAACGTAGGCGTAAATCTTTTTCAAAGCTTTGACCATTTTCTATGGCAAAAGAGTTAATGACCTCTGCCCAAGTACTACTAGAGACTTCAGTAGAATTGCTTTCAACAAAATAGTCATCTATACTGTTACTTGTATCGACCAATATTTGACATAGGTTGTCGTGATACTCATCAAGTAGCGTTATGTTATTATCAGCCTGTAGTAAGGATAAAAAAAACAAAAATGCTAAAGTTATAAGCCTATTGACCATATTACCCTCCTATATATTATATAATTTTAATTTTATAATATTAGTTAAAACAAAACAGCCTCTAAACAGCTTATTTAATATTTTACAATGAGTAACTATAAGATAAAGATATAAATGAGTTTTGGATTTTGAAGAAAAAGTGATGGCGGACAGTGAGGGATTCGAACCCTCGGTACCCTTACGAGTACGCATCCTTAGCAGGGATGTGGTTTCAGCCAACTCACCCAACTGTCCTTGTTTAGTTATATATTTTGTGGAGTGAGATTATAGGAAAATAAAGCTTAAATAAGTATAAAATATCCTATAATTTTTTCTTTTCTATTTTAAAGGTTATTTATGAATTTAAAAGAATCCATCATCGAAATACGAGAAGCAAAATGGTTCTCAAATTTAACCACAGCTATTATCATTATCTACTCTTCTATACTAGGTTTAAAAACTGTAGTTGTTCTTGACAATAGCTATGTATTTTTCTTTTATGTTTTAGACTACTTTATTACTATCTATTTTCTTATTGAAATTCTCATAAAGATGTCAGCAGAAAAGAACCTAAAAGATTTTTTTAAAGATAGATGGAATATTTTTGACTTTGTCATAGTGGTCGTTACACTTATTCCATTAGAAAACACTACCATGGCTGCTGTAGCAAGACTTTTTAGAATCTTTAGAATTCTCAGACTTATCACCTCTCGTCCTGAACTTAAACGTATTATCGACATGCTTATTGGGGCAATTCCTTCTATTATTGACATTGTTTTACTGATGTTTATTATCTTCTATATTTATGCTATTTTAGGTAATTTTCTCTTTGCCACTGCTCCCAGTGGTCTATGGAAAGACTTTTTGGTTGCTATGCTCACTCTTTTCCAGATTCTTACCTTTGAGGGCTGGACAGATATCATGTATGAAGCTATGAAAATTCACCCTTGGGCTTGGGTATACTTTGTTAGTTTTGTCATTATTGCTGGGTTTGTTTTTTTTAACCTTTTTATTGCTGTTATTATTGGTGAAATGGAAAACTTAAGAGATGATGAAAAGAAAAAAGATAAAGATAAAAAGTTAGACCTTATTTTAAAAGAGTTAACAGAACTAAGGGCTGAGGTTAAAGAACTTAAAGGAGAGAAGAATCAAGGTTAATTGTACTTTTTGTATTAAATACAACCCATGTATCGGTTCAATAACAGAAGTTGTCGGTAGAAGTGTAGGTGATACGCCATTTAAATACAACCCATGTATCGGTTCAATTTTTCCTCTATTTTCTCAATAAGCTCATCTGATTTATCATTTAAATACAACCCATGTATCGGTTCAATTAAAAAAAAATTAACTAGAGCCAATTCATTAAAAAAATTTAAATACAACCCATGTATCGGTTCAATATTTACTTCTTGGATAGACATAAAGAAATTCCTTAAATTTAAATACAACCCATGTATCGGTTCAATTATGGATTTGCCAACTATGGATTTGAAACACTCTTATTTAAATACAACCCATGTATCGGTTCAATGAGAAAGCAGAGCAGGAACAGCATAATGATAATTGAATTTAAATACAACCCATGTATCGGTTCAATACCTGTCTTTTTGTCAACTGGGAAGATGTACGCCTCATTTAAATACAACCCATGTATCGGTTCAATCGTTGCAGAGTCCATGTACATAGTAAAGGCTTTTTTCATTTAAATACAACCCATGTATCGGTTCAATACTTCTCGTTAAACTAAGCCCTTATTTGTCTAAAGAATTTAAATACAACCCATGTATCGGTTCAATTGTTAAAATGCACTTGTTCACATGTGAAAAAGATGATTTAAATACAACCCATGTATCGGTTCAATCGTTATATTTTTGTTGCTGGTTAATATTTTTTGTGTATTTAAATACAACCCATGTATCGGTTCAATTATTTAAAATTAGTCCAGTAGATTTGGTTTTCCCTTATTTAAATACAACCCATGTATCGGTTCAATGTAATCACCATCTACACCTATACGCCCTTGTGTTGTATTTAAATACAACCCATGTATCGGTTCAATGGGTGTAGAGCTTTATACCTTTACAGAGTGGTACCAATTTAAATACAACCCATGTATCGGTTCAATATTACCTCTTTGAATGCCAATAAATTAAAGTTAAAAGAATTTAAATACAACCCATGTATCGGTTCAATGTATAGACATTGTCAGATTCTTGGCACAAGCATACCAATTTAAATACAACCCATGTATCGGTTCAATTATTTTTTTATTATTTATTTGGCAATCGTTGGGGTATTTAAATACAACCCATGTATCGGTTCAATAGATATGGCTGAAGTTATAGAGCTTGGTGGTAGTCGATTTAAATACAACCCATGTATCGGTTCAATGGTATACGAATCTTAGGCACTTTAATATCGTTAATCTATTTAAATACAACCCATGTATCGGTTCAATCCTGAAAGAGAAATAAGACCATCTGTATTAGTACCTATTTAAATACAACCCATGTATCGGTTCAATGAATAGTGAATGTTGAGGTTAGCTTCTCTATATTCTATTTAAATACAACCCATGTATCGGTTCAATCTCTTTTTTATTAAAAAGTCAACTTTTTTATAAATGTATTTAAATACAACCCATGTATCGGTTCAATAACGGTAGTGATGTAGAAATAACTAATGTAAAAGTATTTAAATACAACCCATGTATCGGTTCAATTTGCTGGTAAGACAGGAGCTGTTACGCTAATAAAAGAATTTAAATACAACCCATGTATCGGTTCAATAATTTGAGATAGCAATTAAAATTTTAACTATTGGTAATTTAAATACAACCCATGTATCGGTTCAATTATTTTCGGTGGAAATGGCGTTTCTGTCGTATACGAATTTAAATACAACCCATGTATCGGTTCAATAAATGACAAGGGTGAAATAATCTATGATGAAAATGGATTTAAATACAACCCATGTATCGGTTCAATCTATGAAAGAGCTGATAAGATAGAAGCAGCCCTAAGATTTAAATACAACCCATGTATCGGTTCAATACTTATAATGATATAGAGATTGTATTTGGGATAAATCTATTTAAATACAACCCATGTATCGGTTCAATAAAACTAGGACACTAAGTCCACCTACTGTTAATGTTATTTAAATACAACCCATGTATCGGTTCAATGTTGCGTAAGAAAGAGAATGTAGATACTTATGTGTAATTTAAATACAACCCATGTATCGGTTCAATTTAACCTCTTTAGAGTGCTTTAAGTTGCTTACATAGATTTAAATACAACCCATGTATCGGTTCAATTTAGAGATGCTACAAAAGGAAAAAATCACTTCATACCATTTAAATACAACCCATGTATCGGTTCAATAACAATTAAAACTTTTAAATGTGTAGACTGTGGTTTATTTAAATACAACCCATGTATCGGTTCAATTAGGAAAGCCTTTGCTCCTTAAATCTAACTTTTGTAATTTAAATACAACCCATGTATCGGTTCAATCGATGCTGGAGGAAATAGAATCTTTCATGGGGGACGAATTTAAATACAACCCATGTATCGGTTCAATTTCAGTTGGAAAGAGAATTAATGAAGAGAGACCAGGATTTAAATACAACCCATGTATCGGTTCAATCTCTACAAGAGTTTCTTCTATTTTTCTGGACTCTTCATTTAAATACAACCCATGTATCGGTTCAATAATGAAAACGTCTAGCCCCGAAGTTGAGAAAAAACTATTTAAATACAACCCATGTATCGGTTCAATATACATTAAAGATATATATAACTATATGTCAGCACCATTTAAATACAACCCATGTATCGGTTCAATAGTGGGCATTTTGACAAACAAATGCTCTTTGTCCAATTTAAATACAACCCATGTATCGGTTCAATTAATAAATAAGTAAAATATTGTCCACCACGCTCACATTTAAATACAACCCATGTATCGGTTCAATATGCCATTATCAAGATGGGTTAAAGGCTCTAAAATTATTTAAATACAACCCATGTATCGGTTCAATTTATCTTCATCCCGACTTTAACACGCTTTGCCATTATTTAAATACAACCCATGTATCGGTTCAATTGTAGTCAACCATAGAGCTGGGGCTAAAGTTCAAAATTTAAATACAACCCATGTATCGGTTCAATGTTGCAGAAGAACAGCAGTTCATCGAGGGAGAGTTATTTAAATACAACCCATGTATCGGTTCAATATTTTTTCTATTTCTTGACCTTTTCGGGTCTACGGAATTTAAATACAACCCATGTATCGGTTCAATTAATTTTGTTAAAGCTAGAAGAGTAAAAGAGCCAGATTTAAATACAACCCATGTATCGGTTCAATCTCTAACATTCTGTGATAGACTATCCAGGGAGTCTGATTTAAATACAACCCATGTATCGGTTCAATCCAGAAAATATGGGCATTTGAAAATAGCTCTAAGTAGCTACAATCCCATAATATCTATGTTTTGTAAAGTTTTTTCCAATCGTATTGGTTCTTAACAATGAAATGTTAGAGAACTTTACGAACACGCTATTTTACCGTGGTTTACATTAGATTTTTGTTAAAAGGAGGTTGGAAAACTATTTTAAAAGCTTATGAATAGTCTTCATAGAAAGATACATCAAAATTTGAGCAGGTTTAACTTCTAACTCTCCGTCTATAACTGGAGCTACTACAAAAGCATATTTTTCATAAAATGGCACAGCACTATCTTTTGCATCAACAAAAATACCAACACAACCTACCAATGCTTCTATCTCTAAAGCCAAATAAAGAATTTTTTGCACAAGTTTTTTTCCTATTCCTTTTGCTTGAAAATGCTCATCAACTCCTAGTCTAGCAATTCTTACTATAGGTAACGGATAATTAGGAAGCTTTTTCAACTCCTCTATTTCTAAACTATCAATATTCATTGAAGAGACAGAAACCGTAACATACCCCACAATCGTTTGAGTTTCCACATCTACAGCCACATAAGTCTTCCCTATCTTATGTTTAAACTGGTTTTGTCCAGCAAATTTAATAAAAAATCTATCTATCTCAATCTCACCACTTCTAAAATCTTTTCGATTGTCTCGTTTTTCAAGCTTTCTAATCTCTATCTTCATTCATTAAATCCCTCAAAGCTTGGGTAGGTTCTTGCTCTGCCATAATCACTGTTTCAAAAACCTCTTTAGAGACCGTTATAGAAGGAGGAATAATAATATCAGCAGGTAACTCTTGATGAGCATTTATGTAATGCAAAAGAGCCTGTTCTAAAATAAACCCTTTTTTTTGACCAGATTTACTAGAAAAATTTTCAAATAATATTTTTGTCTCATTAGAAATATAAGCAGAAACTTGTGTTGTCATGGTCTATCCTTTTAAAACTATTTTTTTCTACAAAAATGTAGATTTTATAAAGTATAGCATAAAAATCTATAAAAATAAAGACTCACTAGGCTTATCGTCAGTCCCTAAAACCTCCTCATCAAATACATGTTTGTTTTGCAGTTTGATAATAGATACAAAATCCAACTTCTCATCTATTACCTCCTTTATCTCCTCTCGAAATTTAATAATGCGTGAGGGGGTAATATTTCCCCTAAAGATAGACTTTTGATGATGATGAAAATACTTTTTGCAGATTTTAAAAACTTTGGCTACTCGATTCTTCCCTGCTTCACTCTCTGTATCTGATATGTCATACATGACTATGGCGTAATTATAATTGTAACTCTTCATATCTTAAATCCTCAACTTTTCACTATTCACTATTCACTTTTCACTAAACTAACACTTATCTTTTAGGCTAAATGGCACAAACGGTTTGTTTTCCACCAAAAACTTTACCAACTTATACCCATCATACTTTATAGCACTCTTATAGGTAGTCTTACGCTTAAGCGTTGGGTGTGTAAATGGCTCATTAAGCCGTGCTTCAAACGCCTCTATAAATATCATCTTCCCCTGCTCATTTAGTAAAGCATAGTTCAGGCTCTTGTCAAAATGTTTGCTCACCTGTAGCTTCTTTTTGTTGACCAAATCAAAAATAGTCTTAAAGACAACAACAGGCTTAAAGACCTCACTCAAATCCAAACTTAAAGAGAACCTACCATCTCTTGGAGAGTGCAAAAAGCTTATCGACTGATTTAAATGCGTATGGTAAATAGC
>JALXFN010000101.1:48554-49534 GCA_027068975.1 Campylobacteraceae bacterium
TATAGAGTAGAGTATTCCCAAAACTCACCAACGCATTAATAGGATTATCAGGTGGTCGTTTAACTCGCTTATTCATAATAAAATCTTCAGGTAAAAAGTACTTAAAGCTATCGTAAAATTGACTCCAAATCTGCCCCTCTATCCACAATATCTGCTTAATATCTGGCTCTTTTGCCAAATACTCCTTGACATCTTTTTTAAGCCAATCCAAAAAGGGTTTTAGCTCCTTTTTTCCATGTCGATAGTAGTGGTACAACACCTCTCGAATATTATCAGCAATCCCCTGTACTATCGCCCTAGCAATAATAAGCCGTTTATCAATATAAGCCATACTCTGCCGAATGGTCAAATCTCCACTAACCAACTGCTCTTTTGGGTAAAAACTTCCACTATAATTTTGATGATAGTTAAAAAAATGAATGGTTATCCCTGCTTTTGCAATAAAGTCTAAAAACTTAGTGTTTAGACTCACCTCTGCCAAGCAGTAAAGCTCTTTTAAATCCTCTATGGGAATGTAGTTGTGACCTTTACTATTGTAAAAATCTATTGAGTTATCTTTTCGTTTTAACTCGCCCATACTGAAAATGTACTGTGTGTGGTTTTGTGCCATTATAAAAATCCTCTCTGCATTAAACTTTTTACGCGTCTGCGATAAAACTTCTCTAAATGCTCTACAAAGCTACTAAAACTGTATCGGTTCTTCTGTATCTTTAGCCCATCATAAAGCTCAATCTCTCTACACTTTTCTATATAGAGAGGAAACTCCTCTACAAAAATATCAACTATCTTTTTTATGCTTTTTTGGGTCTGTAATTTGCTAATACCAAGTCGTGCTGAGAGTGCTATAAAATCATCTATGCTAATGTTGCGTCGTTTTCCTCCAAGAGGTAGCCCAAGCTCATCGCTGTCTCCTCTATAGACTCCATTTGATATAAGGTCATAGAGTGGAGAGAGTCTATATTTACCTTTTCCAATATTAA
>JALXFN010000102.1:0-26553 GCA_027068975.1 Campylobacteraceae bacterium
GATTTACTCTTGGCTTTACCATAAATATGTAACAAGCTTTGATGAGATGAAAAATCTACCACAAGCACTAAAGGAGGAGCTTAAAGAGAAGTATAGAATAGAACCTCTAAAGATGATACGAAAAGAGCAGAGCCGTGATGGAAGTACTAAGTATCTTTTTGAGTTAGAAGATGGAAATACAGTTGAGACAGTACTTCTTCTTATGAAGAAAAAACAGTTTAATGAAGATGGTTCCATCAAGCATCAAGAGAAGTATACGGTTTGCATATCTTGTCAAGTAGGTTGCAAAGTAGGTTGCTCTTTTTGTCTAACAGCTAAGAGTGGGTTTATAGCAAACTTGACAGCAGGTGAGATAGTTGAACAGATACGTTACATAAAAAGAGACAACAATATTGACGCAAATAGAAGACTAAATATTGTTTACATGGGTATGGGTGAACCACTAGATAACCTAAGTGCAGTGAGTCAATCATCAAGAGTTTTTGCTGACCCAGATGGCATGGCAATTGCCCCACACCGTCAAACCATTTCAACCTCAGGTCTTAGTACAAAAATTGTCAAACTTGGTAAAATGAACTTAGGTGTTAACCTAGCAATCTCTTTACATGCCGTTGACGATGAGTTAAGAGAGAAGTTGATGCCGATTAACAAAGCCTATAATATTCAGTCAATTATTGACGCTGTAAAAGAGTTTCCTATTAATGATAGAAAGAGGGTGATGTTTGAATATCTTGTTATAAAAGATGTCAATGATTCTATGAATGCAGCTAAAAAATTACTTGCCCTACTCAATGGAATTAAATCAAAAGTAAACCTTATCTATTTTAACCCTTATGGTGGTACAGAGTATAAGCGACCAGAGGAGAAACAGATGAAAGCTTTTCAAGAGTATTTAACCAAACATGGTTTACACTGTACCATAAGAGAATCAAAAGGGCTGGATATATCGGCTGCTTGTGGTCAACTTAGAGATAATGAATTGGAGGAGAGTTAAATGAGTGTATTGGATTGGGTAATGGTTGGGTTTATTGTAGTTGTGGTTGTGGTTTCTGCTGTTGGAGTCTATAAGGCTCTTAAAGAGGATTAAAAATTAGATTTCTTGCATAACTGAATTGGAATTGGAGACTTCAGTCCCGAACAAAGCGAGGCTAAAGCCTTTGGTTCCTAGTTTTACAAGATGTCTATTTGTATTTCTTTTAAACGGTGCGTTGGAAAACCTACCCTACGAAAAAAACAATCTTCTATCTTTAGAACAAATCTCTTTTTTAGCCTCACGGAAATCAACCCTAGATTTAATATAATAGGTAGCACCATAAGGAAAGAGTAGGGTATGTGCATGAAGCATAAGACGAGTTGCACCTGTGGCTATTAGCCTCTCTTCATCTGTAATGTTCATGTCAAGATAGTTGTCAGAAGCCTCAAATGATGTCCCATAAATAGGGTCTCCAAGTATTGGATGTTTCACGTGAAACAAATGGATTCGTATCTGATGTAGTCTTCCTGTATATGGTCTACACTCTACTAAAGTGGTATCTAACTCCTTATCATACTCTAAAGGTGTGAACTCTGTCTTGGCATATTTGCCCTCTTTACATATCTCTACTTTATGCTTTTTGGTTGTGTAATCATTTCGTACAGAGATAGACTTCTCTACTACAAAAGGCTCTTTTATCTCCCCTACTACCCATGCTAAATACTGCTTTTTAATTATTTTCTTTTCAAATGCACCTTTTAAATAACGCTCTGCCTCTTTATGACGACTTGCTAAAAATAGTCCTGATGTCTCCATGTCTATTCTATGTGTTCCATTTGCATTTTGTCCTGAATGCGTTCTAACTTCATCAAGCATAGAGTACTCTGTTGCCATAGTATTAGGATGAACCAAAACACCTGATGGCTTATCAAATACTAAAAAATTCTTATCTACAAATATGGGTTTAACTCCCCTACTCTTTGGTTCAAAATAGACAACCTCTATGTCACCTTCTATAATCTGACCTGTATGATATATAGATTTACCATCTATAAGTATACGCCCTTTAGCAATAAGACGTTGTGCTTCACCCTGTGTAAAGTTAAATTGTTTCATAATAAATAGAAATGCTTTAGTAGGTTTTTCTATATGAAAAGGACGTTTAACGAATGGCATATTTTCACCTCTTTTTTACTCTAATTGGATAGAATTCTATCATAAAAATTTATGAAATTTTCTTGTTCGATAAAATCGAACCTACAGTTAATAAACATAAACTTCGTAGGTTCGATTTTATCGAACACTATATTCTAATTACCCCAAGGACTAAAATGGTAGAACGATACGCAAGACCTGAAATGGCAAACAAATGGACACAACAAGCACGATATGACGCATGGCTAGAGGTTGAAAAAGCAGCTGTAAAAGCATGGAATAGATTGGGGCTTATACCTGATGATGACTGTAAGAAGATTGTTGAGAATGCTACTTTTTCAGTAGAGAGAATTGAAGAGATAGAAGCAATAACAAAACATGATTTGATTGCATTCAATACAAGTGTTAGTGAAAGTCTAGGAGAAGAGTCAAGATGGTTTCACTATGGTATGACAAGCTCAGATGCCGTTGATACAGGTGTAGCTCTACAGATGAAAGCTTCATTAGAGATTATCATTGAAGATGTAAAGATGATGATGGAGTCAATTAAGAAAAGAGCCTTTGAACACAAGATGACTTTGATGGTAGGGCGTTCTCATGGTATACATGGAGAGCCAATTACTTTTGGTCTGACTTTAGCTGTTTGGTATGATGAGATGGCTCGTCACCTAACCAACTTAGAGCAGACTATGGAGGTGATAGCTGTTGGTCAAATAAGTGGAGCTATGGGTAATTTTGCACACGCACCACTAGAGCTTGAAGAGTATGCAATGGAGGAGTTAGGACTTAAACCTGAACCATGCTCAAATCAAGTGGTACATAGAGACAGATACGCTAGATTAGCAAGTGCATTGGCATTAATGGCTTCAAGTGTTGAGAAGTTTGCTGTTCAAGTTAGACACCTACAAAGAACAGAGGTTTATGAAGCAGAGGAGTTCTTTGCTAAAGGTCAAAAGGGAAGCTCTGCTATGCCTCACAAAAGAAACCCAATCTTGACAGAGAACATTACAGGTCTAGCACGAATGATTAGAGCCTATGCTAACCCTGCGATGGAAAACGTAGCCCTATGGCATGAGAGAGACATTAGCCACTCTTCTACAGAGCGTTTTTGGTTGCCTGATGCGTTTATTACTACAGATTTTATGTTGCATAGAATGAACAATGTGATTGCAAACCTAACTGTAATGCCAGAAAACATGATGAAGAACTTAAACCTAACAGGTGGGCTTGTCTTCTCTCAAAGAGTCCTGCTTGAACTACCTCTTGCAGGAGTGAGCCGTGAAGATGCCTATAGAATTGTTCAAAGAAATGCGATGAAAGTTTGGGAGGAGATTCAGCAGGGCAAACCTTCAACCAATGAAAAAGGAGAATCTCTTTATCTTCAATACCTATTGGCTGATGATGAACTAAGAGAGTCATTAAGTGAAGAGCAGATTAGAGAGTGTTTCAACTTTAACTACTATACCAAAAATGTAGATAAAATTTTTGAAAGAGTATTTAAATAATACAATAATTCATTCAAGTAATGAATCTCCTGTCTCATTACTTTAATAAAGGAGTCACAATAGCATCATCATTTGTTATTATTGCTCCTCTATGCGTTCCTAAGCTGGAGCTTGTGAACGAGATAAAGAACACTAATAATTCAACAAAAATAAACTAAATAAAAAATAATATCTTTTTAATAAAATGAAAGAAAATTTTAAGTAATATAAAACAAGAAGAACAAAGGAAAGTATATGATAAGAGTTGTCAAAAGAAGTGGTCGAGTGGAAACATTGGACATTACAAAAATTCAAAAATACACTTCTGCTTCAGTAGCAGGTTTAGAAGGAGTTAGTCAGAGTGAACTAGAGGTTGATGCTAATTTACAATTTCAAGACATGATAAGTTCTGAGAACATTCAGTTAACACTCATTAAGACAGCTGTTGACAAGATTGACATAGACAGACCCAACTGGACATTTGCAGCATCAAGACTTTTTCTTTACGACCTCTATCATAAAGTAGGTCGTAATGTCGGTGGAGTCAAGGGTGAACCCTACTTTCATTTAAGTAAATATTTTGAGCGAGGAGAAAAAGAGGGGCGAATTCTTTTAGGACTTAAAGAGAAGTATGACCTTGATGATTTAAATAATTATTTAGTGCCTGAACGCGATTTACAATTTAACTACTTGGGTATACGAACACTTTACGACCGTTATTTACTAAAAGATAAAAATGGAGAGCCGATAGAACTTCCTCAACAACTGTTTATGGGTGTTGCTATGTTCTTAGCTCAAAATGAATTTGATTGTCAAGCATGGGCAAAGAAGTTTTATGACATCTTGTCAAAGTTTGAAGTTATGGCAGCCACACCCACCCTCTCTAATGCTCGTACACCTAGACACCAATTGTCATCGTGTTACATTGGTTCAAGCCCTGACAACATCGAAGGTATTTTTGATGTCTACAAAGAGATGGCACTCTTGTCAAAATTTGGTGGAGGAATCGGTTGGGACTGGTCACAGGTTCGAGGTATGGGTTCATACATAGATGGACACAAACATGCAGCAGGGGGGATTGTTCCTTTCTTGAAAATTGCCAATGATGTTGCCATAGCAGTTGACCAACTAGGAACACGTAAAGGTGCTATTGCTGTTTATGTTGAACCTTGGCATATTGACATACGTGATTTCCTTGACCTTAAAAAGAACTCAGGAGAAGAGAGAAGAAGAGCTCATGACCTCTTCCCTGCTTTATGGTTAAATGACCTCTTTATGCAAAGAGTTCAAGAAGATGGACGATGGACACTTTTTGACCCTTATGAGGTTCGTGAATTGACAGACCTTTATGGTGAAGAGTTTGAGAAGCGTTATATTGAGTTAGAAAATGGAAGCAATGATATTGCAAGAGAAACCATTTCAGCTAAAGGTTTGTGGAAAGAGATTTTACGTAGCTACTTTGAAACAGGTAACCCTTTCTTAACATTTAAAGATGCAGCCAATAAATCCAACCCAAATAAACATACAGGAATCATTAGAAGCTCTAACTTATGTACGGAGATTTTCCAAAACACTGCACCAAATCATTATAAAATCAAGTTAACATTCTCTGACAACTCAGTGACAGTATTGGAAGAAGAGGAGATGGTGACCGTTGACAGTGGTATGACAAAACCTGCCAAAAAGATTACAGCACTCGATTCTATAGATGGTAAACAAATCTGGATGGTTGACAAGGAGCAGACCGATGGTGACACAGCTGTTTGTAACTTGGCATCAATTAACCTCTCAAAGATTAATACTCAAGAAGACATTAAAAGAGTTGTCCCTATTGCCATTAGAATGCTTGACAATGTAATTGACTTAAATTTCTACCCATTGGCAAAAGTTAAAAAGACCAATGAAAAGACACGTGCCATTGGTTTGGGTGTCATGGGTGAAGCTCAAATGTTGGCTGAGTCCAAAATCGTTTGGGGTTCAAATGAACACTTCTTTAAAATAGATGAAGTAATGGAGTCTGTCTCATACTATGCGATTAAGTCTTCATCTGACTTGGCTATAGAGAAAGGGAAGTATCCAAACTATGAAGGTTCAGATTGGTCCAAAGGCATCTTCCCTATTGACAATGCAAATGAAGAGGCATGTAAACTGGTTGACCGTGGTGGACTCTTTGGTTATACTCATGATTGGCAAGGTTTAAAAGAAAAAGTAAAGTCTGATGGTATGCGTAATGGTTACTTAATGGCTGTTGCCCCTACTTCGTCAATCTCTATCTTGACAGGTACAACACAAGCGATTGAACCAGTTTACAAACGTAAATGGTTTGAAGAGAACTTGTCAGGTCTTGTCCCCGTGGTTGCACCAAAATTGTCACCTGACACTTGGGAGTATTACACTCCTGCTTATGACCTTGACCAAAATGTATTGATTAAAGCAGGGGCTATTAGACAGAAGTGGATTGACCAAGGACAATCGCTTAATATTTTCATTACACTTGACAAAGCCTCTGGTAAATATCTTAACGAGATTTATATGAATGCTTGGAAGTATGGATTAAAGTCAACTTACTATTTAAGAAGTCAATCTCCTGAAGCTTCAAATGATATTGAAGACCGTTCTCAAGAATGTGTTGGATGTCAATAATATTATAGGACAACATGGGCAGACACATCGGTCTGCCCCTACGGTTCAATATATTTTTAAAATCTTTTAACCTATGCAACATGTAGGGGGTAGAGCAATGTGTCTACCCTTTATTGTCAAAATATCCCAAAAACCTCATAATCCCCTCTAAAATCAAAAATAAGCCATTTTACTAGTAAAATCAACCCATAGCATTCAAAAAAACAAAAAAGCTCTTATTTTAGCCCTATTTTCTCTCTTCTCTTTTGCTATAATGTTCAAAATTTCAACAACATAAGGAAAAAAATGAATTTTGAAAATGTAACAGTAGATATTGCAGGTAATAGCTATTTTGATGGAGCAGTAACAAGTAGAACCATACACTTCACAGATGGAAGTAAAAAAACTTTAGGCTACATGCAAAAAGGTGAGTTTGAGTTTGGAACAGAAGCTGCTGAACTTATGGAGATAACAGCTGGAGAGTTAGAGTATAAACTGGCAAATTCAAATGAGTGGGTAACCGTAAAAGGTGGCGAGAGTTTTAATGTACCTGCCAACTCTAAATTTCAAGTAAATGTAAAAGAGATTACAGACTACTGCTGTTCTTACCTCTAAAAACTTTCTATAGGTGAGAATAGTTATTCACATCTATAGAAACTAACAAACCATCCAATTTTCCATTTTAAAGACATCTTCCGTACATGGCATACCTTTCCAACCATTACTCTCTAAATACATCATTTTACCACCAAAGTAACCCACTACATACATCTCTTTGTAAATAGGATACATTCCACCTTTAAACATCGCAAAGATATCTTCATAGGAAGTAGGGTGTTCATAATGCTCAAAGTCCAAAGAGTGTAAAACAATAAGAGCATAATGTAGCATCTCATTTTTTAACATTGAATTGCTCAATACATAATAGGCTGGGTAGGTTACTGATGGGTCTTCTAATAGCTCTGAAATATAGAGTCTCTCTTTCTTTTTATTATACATAGAGACATTATAGTAAATTTATTTAAAGAAGAGAAGAAATATTTCAAATTGTAATATTTTTCAAAAGGTCTAATTTTAATAAAAAAGTTATTCACATACCATTCACTATGTGAATAAAATAGTCAAAATGAAATTTAATTATATTAAAAGTATTCGTTTTGACATATATATACTAAAAACTAATGACTCTGACTCCCTCTTCATATACTTTAGCAAATATTTCTGTAGAAATCACCAGCTTGACACCTGCTATAAAATCATCTTCATCAAGTCCCATCTCTTCAGTATTTGCTGAACAAAGCTGAACCTCTGCTCCACTTTTTAATGCTTCTTTTAATAATGCTCTTGGTGTTCTACCTTTTGCAAAATAGACATTTTGGTCACCCTCTTTGAAAGCATACTTAAGTGCATTAGCACCAATAACAATAGTAACATCAGCTCCCTGTTTTACTCCACTTAAAGCGATACCCAAACCCATACCAGCTACTTGAAGGTCACCATTGCTTACGAATACTACCAGTTTTTTTCCTGAAAGGGTTTTCTTTTTCACACTTTTTTGAGTACTGTTATTCTCTTTTGAGACCTCTCCAGCCACTAAAATATTGCCTAGCAATAAAAATAAAATCAATACTATCTTTCCAAACATAATTATCTCCTAAATTTATAAATAATTATATTGTTTTCTTATAGAAATAGACTGAATTAACTTATAATTTTCTCTACCATCAGTTGTAATGTAACCCTATTGTTAAAATGATTCTCATTAATGCCATAAATAACGGTAATATTTTGCCCAATATGAAAGGTCTCTTTGGTCTTAAAAAATACAGCTTGTTGAGTTACTCCTTGATGTGAAAAAGTAAAGCGTCGATGCTCTTTCTCTTTTCCCATATCGGTTACATCTTCTATGGTGACATTTTTTGTAATAAATTTGGCTCGTGGATTACCTTGACCATACGGCTCATACGACTTCATCATATTCACAAGATTAAAATCAATATGTGAAAAACTTAATTCACCTATAATATCAGGGTCAAAAGAGCTTTCAGTATAGTTCTCTTTTGCATAGTTTTCATTTATCTGTTTTCTAAAAATATCTAAGTTCTCTTTAGGCAAACTCAAACCAATAGCTGCCATATGTCCACCAAACTTATGTAGAATAGGGCGACAAGGCTCCGTAATTTTAAATAAATCACACACATGAAAACTTCGTCCACTACCTTTTAAATCACCATTTTCACTCTCTGTCAGTACAATGGTTGGTTTCTCAAAATGTCGCCCTACCCTTGCTGCTACAATACCTACCACCCCTTCATGCCAACCATTACCTACAACAACGATTACTTTATCATTTGGATTTACCAAAGCCACTGCTTCATCAGTAATTTGTTGTTCTATCTCTTTTCTTTCATTGTTAAAATCTATCAAACGTTCCAAACGTATCCGTGCATCATAAATATTTTTACTAAGTAAAAACTCTACAGACCATTTAGCATCGTCCATTCTTCCTGCAGAGTTTAATACAGGAGCGATTTGAAAACCTATATCATCAGCATTTAAAGTAACCTTATCTAGCTTCTCCATAAACGCTCGAATGGCAGGTAATTCAGAGCGATTTAAAAGTTTTAAACCTGCTATCACCATAGCACGGTTAATGTGTTGCAGTGGCATCATATCAGCAACGATTGCTATGCTTACTAACCCAAGGTATTCCTTTATGTCTATTTTGCTGTTTAATGCCTTATTAAGAGATGCTATGAGGTACCAAGCGATTTGAGCACCACACACTTCTGCATGAGGGAAAGAGCAGTCTGCTTGTTTTTGGTCAACAATAGCATAAGCTTCAGGTATCACCTTTGGTACAAGATGGTGATCTGTAATAATTAAATCAATTCCCTCTTCTTTGCAAAGCCTCGCTGCCTCAACAGCTGAAATACCATTGTCAACAGTAATAACCAAGTCAGCACCAACAATACGAGGGATAAGATTGGGTGAAAGACCATACCCATCGGTAAATCGATTAGGAATAATCCATTCAAGTTCAATACCGATTTCATTAAAAAACATCTTCATCAGTGTAGTAGAAGTTACACCATCTACATCATAGTCTCCTATGAGCATAATCTTTTCACCCCTGTGAATAGCTTGAACAATACGCTTGGTAGCTCTATCCATATCTTTAAAAGTTGAAGGTTTGGGTAGGTCAGATAAAGATAAAAAACCTTCATCACTAAAACGAGACTGTAAAAGTTTTTCTATGGTTTCTGGGGTTGCTTTTTGGTAGGGCATATTTTGTCCTTTAGTTCCGTAGATGTGACCGTGTGACACGCTTACACCTACGGTTATTTTATCTGTTTAAAGCTGTTTTAACAAATGCCAGAATAGAAGGATTTGGATTTTGTAGACGAGAAGTAAACTCAGGATGAAACTGAACACCTAAAAACCAAGGGTGTTCTTTCACTTCAACAGCTTCTATAAGTCCATCAGATTCACCTGTAATCTCCATACCATTGGCTTCTAAAGCTTCACGATATTTAGGATTAGCCTCATATCTATGTCTATGCCGTTCAAAGATGGTAGATGCACCATATGCTTCACGAAGTTTTGAACCCTCTTTTGTATTACACTCATACTCACCAAGACGCATGGTTCCACCCATCGGAGAGGTTGTTGTTCTGACTTGCCTTGAACCAGAAGCATCAATAAACTCATCTATCAAAAAGATAATTGGGTTCTTTGTCTCTTTATCAAACTCTACAGAAGTTGCATCTTCTAGTCCTAGTACATTACGAGCATATTCAACCATAGCAAGTTGCATTCCTAAGCAGATACCTAAAAATGGTATTTTCTCTTCTCTTGCATATTGAATGGCTTGAATTTTACCTTCAACACCACGTTCACCAAAACCACCTGCTACTAAAATTCCATCACAATCAACAAGGTATTTTTTAGCTCCATTATTCTCTATTTTTTCAGAGTCGACCCATTTTATCTCAACATCAGCATCGAGGTTGGCTCCTGCGTGAATAAGTGCTTCTGTAAGTGATTTATAAGACTCTTTTAAATCCAAATATTTACCAACAAAAGCGATGGTCGTTTTATGGGTTGGCTTAATAATTTTAGAGACCAAATCACTCCAACGATTCATATCAGGTTTTAGTTCACCCAAGTTTAACTCTTTGGCAATAGGTTCTAAAATATCTTGAACCAAAAAGTTTAAAGGCACTTCATAAATCGTTGGGGCATCCAAAGCGACAATAACCGACTTTTCATCAACATCACAAGTATAAGCAATTTTACGACGAATATCAGAAGGAACATGTGTTTCAGAGCGAAGGATTAGCATTCTAGGTGTAATTCCTATACGTCTAAGCTCTTGAACTGAGTGTTGTGTAGGTTTGGTTTTTATCTCTCCTGCTGTACGAATATAAGGAAGCAGTGTTACATGAATATTCATTACATTTTCACGTCCCATTTCATGTTTAATTTGACGAATGGTTTCAAGAAAGGGCATTCCTTCCATGTCTCCTGTTGTTCCACCAAGTTCGACCATTAAAATATCTTTATCTTCACCTGCTTTAATAATACGTTCTTTTATCTCATTGGTAATATGAGGAACAATTTGAATGGTTTTTCCAAGATATTTACCCAAACGTTCATTTTCAATAACTGTTTTATAGACTCTACCTGTGGTAAAATTATTATTTTGAGTTAAAGCAGTATCTAAAAATCGTTCATAATGTCCTAAGTCAAGGTCAGTTTCAGCACCATCTTTAGTTACAAAAACTTCTCCATGTTCAAGAGGTGACATGGTTCCTGGGTCTACGTTAATATAGGGGTCTAATTTTAGAATTCCTACTCTATATCCTGAATGTTTTAATAGTGTTCCTATACTTGCAGCAGTAATTCCTTTTCCAAGAGAGCTTAAAACTCCTCCTGTAACAAAAATAAATTTGGTTGACATTTATATTTTTCCTCTTTTTATGCAATTATAGGCATAATAACTGTAATAAAGTTTTTGTCTTTTAAAACAAATGGTAATGTTGGTTCATTTAAAAGAAGTTCAAACTCATTCTCTTCTACTTGAGCAATAAAATCTAAAAGATATCTAGAATTTACATTTAGTTCAAAATTTGAATTTAATCCTGTATTAAGTAGTAGTTGATCTTTTGCCTCTTTAGTATCAGTGGTTAAAGCTTCAAAAGTTATCTCATTTTCTAAAAATATAAGTTTGATTTCCTGAGAAACAGGTGTGACTTTTTTAATAGAATCAATTATCTCTTTTTTGGGTAATTTTATTGAAATTTTACTTTCGTTTGGAATAATTCGTTGATAATCAGGGTAATTTCCATTAATAAGTCTGGTAAAAAAGTAATGATTTTCATTTTGTATAATTAAATTGGTATCATCGTAGTAAATATCTATTTTATCTATAAAGAGTTTTTGAATTTCTAAAATAGCTTTTTTAGGAATGATTAATGAAAATTTAAATTCATTTTTGTTTTCCATGGTTACTACAGCTAATCTTCTAGTATCTGTACCAACTAGCATGGTAGAGGAGGTTTTAATATCTAGTAGTGCTCCATTTAATTCAAATTTTGGATTGTTATTATCAATGGCTGCTGATATTTTTTTAAATCCTTGAATAAGATTGACAGAATCTAAAAATATTTGAGGTTTATTTTCAATTACGGGAAAGGTTGGAAAGTTATTAAAATTAAAAGTAGGGAGTTTATATTTGGTTCTATTTTGTTTTATAATTAAATTATTTTCAACCACTTCTAAAATGATTTCATCATTTAGCATCCTTATATAATCTAAGAGGTTTTTTCCATTTGCTGTAAAAGCACCTTCCTCTTCAATAATTATGTCATTGCTAGTTATAACTAATCCTATCTCTCCATCAGTTGCTTTTATTGTACAACTATCATTTTGAGCTTTAAAATAGATATGGGAAGTAATTTGACTAGCATCTTTTTTTTCTAAAAAAGGTTGCAAATTAATTAGTATAGACTCTATAAGTGGTTTTGTAACACGAATTTTCATTTTATCTCCCTCTTTTTTTACTCTATAATTACTTAAATAAGTAGTGGTAGTAGTAGTTCTTGTTGAAAATGTGAAAAACTATTTTAAAGCCAATGATTTGAGCATTTTCTTTTAGCTTTTTACTTTTTACTTTTTCACATATTTTCACTTTTTGTATTATATCTTTTTTTAGTATATCTTTAGTAAAATTAATCACTTTTTGCAGAGTTTTCATTTATATTATTTGCAAACTCTTCTAACAAGACTTTAAAGTTTTCATTTTCCTCTATGGTTTCATTTATTTTTTTCATGGCATGACTAACAGCAGTATGGTCTTTCATTCCAAAATATACAGCTATTTGTGGCATAGAATGGGGTGTAAGATTTCTTGTAAGATAGATGGAAATACGTCGTGCGTTTACCACATCTTTGGTTCTTTTTTTAGATTTTATATCTGAGAGTTTGACATTAAGCTCTTTAGAGATATGTTTAACAATGTCATCAATAGTTATATTGGCTTGTTTTTCAGTAAGTTGGTCTTTAATCACATTTTGTGCAAACTCTAGTGTGAGTTTTTGGTTCATTAGTCCTGAATAAGCATTAAGTTTTATAATTACACCTTCTATCTCACGGATATTATTACCCATGTTTGCAGCAATAAAGTTAATAATGTCTTGATTCAATGAAATACCATCAATCTCACATTTCTTTTGAATAATAGCAATTTTTGTTTCAAGCCCAGGGGGTTGAATATCTGCCATTAGACCCCATTCAAATCTACTTCGCAATCTATCTACAAGTCCTGCTATTTTACTGGGTTGTCTATCAGATGTGATAACTATCTGTTTTTTTGCTTGATGAAGTTCGTTAAAGGTGTGAAAAAACTCCTCTTGGGTTTGCTCTTTTCGGCTAAGAAACTGAATGTCATCTATGAGTAGTACGTCACACTCTCTAAAATGGTCACGAAACCTGTCCATGGTTTGAGAACGCAAGTGAGAGGTGAACTTGTTCATAAACTGTTCAAATGTTGTATAGATGACTTTTTTACCTTCTGCTATTTGATGGTTCCCTATGGCCTGAATAAGGTGTGTTTTTCCTAGACCAACACCACCATAAAGGAAAAGAGGGTTATATAAAGCACCAGGCTTCTCTGCTACCGATTTTGCTGTGGTGTAAGCAAATTGATTAGAACCACCTACGATAAAACTATCAAAAGTAAATGATGGATTGAGTATGGTACTTTTTGTTTGGTTCTTTTGTTCACTACTTGCTTGAACATCTTGATTGCTTGTAATAGTTTTTTTGACTTTCCCTACAGAGATAATAACATTAGGACGTAAATTATTTTCTACTTCAAATAGATGTGCAATTTTATTTTGATATTTGGTTTTAATCCATTTTGCAAGAAGTATGTTGGGGGCATAAAATTGTGCTACATTGGATCTTGAAGTAGATTCATCGTAACTCAAATTTTTAATATATCGAGTCCACGCCTTATTACTTATCTCTTGTTGAAGTTTCTTTAGTACTTTATTTCCAATGTTCATAAAGCTCCTTAATCTTAATGTGAATAACTATTTGAATATTAGCTAAAGTTGGCTAAAATATGGGTTTAAAAGAAGGTGTGACAAAGGTATTCACACTGTGAATAAAGGTGTGAATGAAAATTTTAGGAATTGATCCAGGAACACGTAATTTAGGATATTGTATACTGGAATTAAGTAGGGAAAAGTATATTCTTGTAGAAGCTGGAATACTTAAATTTAAAAAAAATATTTTAAAAGAGCAAATTTTAGAGATGAGTGTTGGTATTGACGCTATACTTGAAACTCATGAGATAGATGAAGTTGCGATAGAAGATATATTCTATGCTCATAATCCTAAGACTGTTCTTAAGTTAGCACAGTTTCGCGGAGCGTTAACTTTTAAAATTCTTTTATCTGTTGGAAATTATGAAGAGTATACTCCTTTACAAGTAAAAAAAGCGATTACAGGTAATGGTAAGGCATCAAAAGAGCAGGTTGCTTTTATGGTTAAACGTTTATTAAAGATAAAAAAAGAGATTAAACCTTTGGATATTACAGATGCAATGGCAATTGCCATTACTCATGCTCAAAGAGTTAAGTTTTCGGGGGTGTTGTAGGTCGGTGTAACCGACCATTTAATGGTTGATAGTTTTATTTTTGTGAGGTCTGAATAAATTTATCGTATTCATATACATCTTTTCTAAAGTATGTGAGACCATTTTTTTTAAATACTGTAAAATAGGTAGTATGAACAGGTAGAGGCTTAGTAAGATTTAATGTTACTGTTTTTAATGTATTACGATATTTATCAATATTTCTAACATCTGATGCTCGAAGACGAGACTTTAACACTTCTAGTAGTTCAAAAGGTTTCTCAAGACGCATACAACCTGAGCTATAAACACGGTAACGACGTGAAAAGAGTGATTTGTTATCTGTATCATGAAGGTAAACAGAGTATTTATTAGGGAACATAAATTTAACACGTCCTAAAGCATTATCGTCTCCTGGATATTGAACAAAACGGTAAGGGATACTGCCACCATCTTTATATGGTAATAGCTTATCTACTGTAAAATTTTTAATCTCTTTTTTATTTTTCCACCCTTTAAATGCATGAATATTATGTTCTGTTAAATAGTCAGGATGCTCTTGTAGTGCTGGTATTAAATCTCTACGAACTAAATTTTCTGGAATATTCCAAGTTGGATTTAGAACTATATATTTCATTAAAGAAGAAAACACAGGTGTTGGTCTAACATCTCGACCAACAACAGCATTCATATGAAGAATTGACTCTCCATTTCTAACATAGTCCATAGTAAAGTCTGGAAGGTTGACTCTAATATATTCATCAGGAAATCTATCAGGGAATACTTTGAGCTTATCTAAATTGGTAAGAATACTTTGCACATGTTCACTCATTGGTTTATTCATGTAATAGACAGTAATTTTATCAATAGTATTATTTTGTGTTAATTTAAAACGATCTTTATAGCTACGTAAGGCATTAAGTAAATCTCTATCAAATATATCTGAAATATTATTTCTGTTTCTTAAATCACCAGTAACAATAAGTCTTTGTTTAATATCAGATATATATGGATATTGATCTCCAAATCTTAGGTCTTTAGCATATTTAATACGTGGTAGAGCACCAAGACTTTTATAAAATTGTAAGGAGTCTACTAAGTCTTGATGAAGTCTTGGTAATGGTGTGATAGATTTAAAAAAATCATAGATGTTTTCACTTGTAATAGCCGCAAACAGTCTTGAGGCACTAGGTGAACTTTTTCGTACCATTTCCCAGTTTGCTGTAATGTCTTTTGACTCTTTAAGAGCTCTAATTTTATCTTGCACCATATCCCAGTTGGTGTCTGATTGTACAATGAAATTTGCTAAACCTACATAGGCACGTGTTAATAAAATATCAAGAGTAGCTAAATCATTAGCATTGTTGTTTAAGTCCATATTATCATTAAGAAGATAGGTATATTGTTCTATTTCATTTTGGTACAAATTTTTATTTCTATAATTAAAATAAGGATCTTGTAGTGCTTCTCGTAGAGTATTAAGGTTACGAGCATGTCCTATCCATAATGGTCTATTTTGATTAAAGCTATAGAGTTGACGTATAATATTTCTCTCACTACTGTTTTGTGAAAGTTGATAGGGGTCGCTGTTTATAATAGAATTTAGCCTATTATCTAATTGTGTTGAGTAGAGTGCTGATAGCATCATGCTAAGTAGTAGTAAATATCTCATATCTGTATCTCCCAATAAGTTTTAAAATATGTATAAAAACTTAATTATTATATAATTTTTAGAGATATTTTAGCATAAGAGTAAAGGAAAATAGATTACAACCTTTAAAAAAGGTTGTAATTTTCAGAAAATCTTAGAATTGGTAACCTGCACCAATAGTAAGCCCCCATAAAGAGTTAGTATCTGATTTTTTCATGTAGTTAACAACATCTGTAAATACAGAGATTGAATCAGATACAGCATAGTCTAAACCTAAACCGTAAGATAGACCAGTTTTTTTAGCATCTAAATCACTAGAATCAGCTAAATTTGCCTTAGAAGCACCAATTAGACCATAAAGGTTAAGTGTATCAGTAAGATCGTAGTTTGGTTTTAAGTAAGCACCTATTTGTTTAAATTTAGGATATCCAACATCATTTTTAGAAAGACCAGCAGTACCTCTTAATTCAGCACCTAAGTAATCCATAAAGTCATAACCTAATCTACCTGTGAAACCTACTTGTCTATCTTGCATATCTTCTTCTGAGAAAAGATTAGCTCTTTCATCTTGTTTTGCAGCGATATCAGTGATACCTCCAGCAATGTAAAGACCCAGTGCTTCAGCAACAACAGGTGCAACAACAACAGGAGCAGCTTTTACAACTGGAGCAGGTGCTGGAGCAGGTGCTGGAGCAGGTGCTGGTTCTGGAATCACTACGGGTTCTACAGGAACTTCTACAGTCTCCTGTTCAAATACTGGCTCTATAATGTCTCCACCAGCAAAACTCATACTTGACAAAGCAATAATTGCTATAATTGAATTTCTTAATTTCATAATCGAAATCTCCTTAAATATTAAAATATAATTGATTATATCACAAACTTAGTTATGAAATTCTTTAAAAGTTGATAAATTAATTTAAAAATTAAGAAAAATTTAATATTTGTTTAATTTTGTTCTTTTGTGAGTGAGATATTATAAATTAAACTCAAATTTTTAAAAAGAGCCAATTGTAATATATTTTTGATATAATTCGCGTAATTATTTAAAAATCGTATAGGAAACCCTTAATGCAAAAAATCAAAAATATTGCCGTAATCGCTCATGTTGACCACGGTAAAACAACACTTGTTGATCAACTTCTTCAACAGTCTGGAACGTATGAAGCACACCAAGAGGTGCAAGAGAGAGCGATGGACTCAAATGAGATTGAGATGGAGAGAGGAATTACCATTCTTTCTAAAAACACAGCAATTACTTATGGTGACCATAAGATTAATATTATTGATACCCCTGGTCACGCTGATTTTGGTGGTGAAGTTGAGCGTGTTTTAAAGATGGTTGATGGGGTACTGTTACTTGTTGATGCACAAGAGGGTGTTATGCCTCAAACAAAATTTGTTTTGAAAAAAGCGATTGCATTTGGAATTATTCCTGTTGTTGTTATTAATAAAATCGATAAAGATGGTGCAGAGCCTGACAGAGTACTGGATGAAGTTTTTGACCTTTTAGTTGCACTTGATGCCAATGAAGAGCAGCTTGAATTCCCTGTACTTTATGCCGCTGCTCGTGATGGTTATGCTAAAGATGAGATGGAAGATGAAAATAAAGATATGACACCATTGTTTAATGCTATTATTGAGCATGTTCCATATCCTGATGGGTCACCAGATGCTGATACACAAGCACAGGTATTTACACTTGACTCTGACAATTTTGTTGGACGTATTGGTATTACTCGTATCTTCAATGGTAAAGTTAAAAAAGGTGATGAATATCTTCTTGTAAAAGCAGATGGTTCTAAAACTAAATCAAGAGTCTCTAAATTAATTGGCTTTAAAGGGTTAGAGCGAATGGATATAGAGGAGGCTGAAGCTGGTGATATTGTTGCTATTGCAGGTTTTTCCGATATTGATGTGGGAGACTCTGTATGTGACCCTCAAAACCCAGTGGCTCTTGACCCTATGCATGTTGAAGAGCCTACACTTTCAGTTATTATGTCGGTAAATAATGGACCACTTGCAGGGCAAGAGGGTAAACATGTAACCTCCAACAAAATCAGAGAACGTCTTGAAAAAGAGATGGAGACCAATATTGCTATGCGTATGGAACCTATGGGTGATGCTTCATTTAAAGTTTCTGGTAGGGGTGAACTTCAAATCGGTATTCTTGCAGAGAACATGAGACGTGAAGGGTTCGAGTTTATGCTAGCACGTCCAGAAGTTGTTACCAAAGAAGAGAATGGTGTTAAAATGGAGCCATTTGAGCATTTAGTAGTAGACGTTCCAGAAGAGTTCCAAGGGGTTGCTATTGAAAAACTAGGAAAAAGAAAAGCAAACATGACTTCTCTTACTCCTATGCCTGATGGAACTGTACGTTTGGAGTTTGAAATCCCTGCACGTGGTCTTATTGGATTTAGAAATGAGTTCTTAACAGACACTAAAGGTGAAGGTATCATGAACCACTCTTACCTAGAGTATAGAGCATACTCTGGTACAGTTGAGTCAAGAACTCCAGGTGCATTGGTCTCTATGGATGATGGTGAGGCTGTTGCGTTCTCTATTTTTAACCTTCAAGCTCGTGGTGTTATGTTTATTAAACCACAAGATAAGGTTTATTCAGGAATGGTTATTGGTGAGTCTGCACGTCCAGGTGACCTTGATGTTAACCCACTTAAAGGGAAAGCTTTAACTAACATGCGAACATCAGGTGCTGATGATGCTATTAAGCTAGTAACTCCAAGAGAGATTACCCTTGAGTCTGCAATGGAGTGGATTGAAGATGATGAACTTGTAGAGATTACACCTGAGTCTATTAGAATTCGTAAGAAATCACTTGACCCAGTTGTTAGAAAAAGAGCAGCAAGAGATAAGAAAAATTCTAAATAATTTTTTACATTCGTAGCATTCGGTTTTACCGAACCTACGGGTTAATTCCTTTAATCTTCTTTATCCACTCATCTAAGGTTTTTTCAAACCCTATTTTAGAACTCTCATAAAACTTCATATCTTTACTCATGTAACTCTGCTCAACCCAACCATTAAAATCGTGTGGGTAGAGGTAGTTTACTTTGTCCTGTTTTATGTTTGCAGGTATGGGGTGAATCTCTCCATCTTGTATCGCTTTTAGTGCAGAGTTTATCGCTATGTAAGCTGAGTTGGACTTGGGTGAAGAGGTCAAATAAATCACCAACTGCGACAAAGAGATTCGAGCTTCAGGGTAGCCTATCATCTTTACAATGTTCAGTGTAGACGAAGCCAAGTTTAAAGCATGAGGGTTTGCATTGCCTATGTCTTCACTGGCTAGTATGCATAAACGTCGTGCTATAAACTCAGCAGGTTCTCCACCATTAACCAAACGTGCTAGGTAGTAGAGACTGGCATCAATGTCTGAACCGCGTATGGACTTTATCATGGCAGAGGCTAGGTCGTAGTGTGAGTCGGCTTCGGAGCTTCCTGCTTGTAGAGCATAAGGGCGAATAGATTTTAGTTTTTCTAGTGTTATCTCAGAGCCTAAAGCCACGGCTGTCTCTAAAAGGTTTAACATGGCACGAACATCACCTGATGAAGAGGTAACTAGAAAATCTTTTGCATCTTGTGCTATGTGAATAACTTCTTTTTCTACTATTTTGTCAAGTTGTCTGTGCAGAGCAGAGTTATTCACATGCTTCAACTCAAATAGGTGAGAACGTGAACGCATGGCAGAGGTGAGGGAGTAGTAGGGGTTTTCTGTCGATGCCCCTATAATTAAAGCAGAGTTGTTTTCCATAAATGGAAGCAGAACCTCTTGCTGGTTTTTAGAGAGTCGATGCACTTCATCTATAAATATAAGAGGTTTCTCCAACGCATTGGCATAGCTTTTAAAGATTTTTCGTAAATCTTCCACTTTTAGGGTAGTGGCATTGAGTTCAAAAAAGGGAGCTTGTAACTCTTTGGCTATGACTCTAGCTAATGTGGTTTTACCACAACCAGGAGGTCCATAGAAGAAAGAGTGAAGTAGACGCTTCTTCTCTATAAGGGTTCGTAAAACTTGCCCCTGCTCTAAAAGATGCTCTTGTCCCACAATCTCATCGAGCGTGGTCGGTCGATACTTTAGAGCCAAAGACATTAGAACTTCTTATTTTTTTTGTTTGGGTTGTTTTTATTGGAGTTTTTTTGCTTTAGCTCTTTAAGTCTCTTCTTCTCAGCAGACTGGGCACGTCTTCGTTGGTCTTCTGTTTGATTCTTCTTTTTCTCTTTAAGACGCTCAGCCTTTATTCTGTCCTCTTCCTCTTTTTTCTCTTGGGCTTCAACTTGGCGTATCATCTTAAGGTACTTGTGTAGGTCATCGTACTCACGACGTGTAAAGAAACGTGTTTTTCCTGTTGGCAGGTTGTTGAGCTGAATCCCTCCAAACTCTACCCTTTTAAGGTCAAGTACATTGGCTTCAAAGTGTCCAAAGAAACGACGAAGCTCACGGTTCTTACCCTCTGCTATGGTCACACGTAGCTTGGTAAAGTTTGCTCCTGCATTACGCACTTCGTAGTGAATAAAAGGTTCAAACTCCATGCTATAAATTTTTGACTTCTCATGTCCACCTGCACGAGCATCGTCCAAAATCAGACCCTCACGCATCGCCTCTTCCATTTCGTTTGAAAAAGGTTTGTCTATTTTGATGTTGTAGGTGCGGTCTAGCCCACTTTGCATCATGACTTCTGCAACTCTTGGAGAGTCTGTCAAAAGCAGAAGTCCTTCAGAAGCAAAGTCCAAACGCCCAATAGGGATAAAGTGTCTAAATTTCCCAGGGAGCTTGTGAAAAATGGTCGTTCGTCCACGGTCATCTTTGCGTGTGACCAGTGTCCCTTTTGGTTTGTTAAAAACTACCATGGTAAGTTCGGTTCGCTCTTTGACATGAAGACCCTTTATAGAGACTTTATCTCCCTCTTTAACGTCGTAGGCGAAATCTTCTACTTTTTTACGATTCACAAAAACATCACCAGCTTCTATAAGCTTGTCTGCTTCACGACGTGAATACTTAGTGTTGTGCGAGATATATTTGTTAATTCTCATTATTTTTCTTTTACATTTAAGTTGATTTTGGAATGTGAAATCTATTCACATTAATTAAGTGAATTATAACATAATGGTGATTTACTTTAGAGTATTAAAGGCTATAAGGTTAAACTATGTACATTAAAAGCATGGTTTTAAGGAAAAAAAATGAAATCACTACTAGCAATACTCTTATTGACCCTCAGTATTCAATCCCAAACGATAAAAATAGCCGTAGCAGCCAATGTAAGCTACGCCATAAATGACCTAAAACAAGAGTTTAATAGGTTCTATCCTGACACTAAAGTAGAAGTCATCTTAGGAAGTACAGGTAAACTTACAGCTCAAATAAAACATGGAGCTCCATATCATATCTTGATGGGGGCAAACATGATGTACCCTGAAATGCTTTATAAAGAAGGTTTTGCAGTGACCAGACCGATGGTTTATGCTCAAGGTTCATTGGCGTATCTCTCTAAGAAAAAGCGAGACTTTTCAAAAGTCATGGAGTTGCTTAAAAGTGATGAAGTTAAAAAGATAGCCGTAGCCAACCCAAAAACAGCCCCTTATGGCATAGCTACAGAAGAGGCTTTGAAAAGTGCAAAAGTGTATGACGATATAAAAAGCAAATTTGTTTTTGGTGACTCCATCTCTCAAACCGTAACCTACGCTACTAAAGCTACAGATATAGGTTTCATTGCCAAGTCATCTCTTTTTAGCCCTCAAATGTCTCACTTTAAAAAAGGAGTTAATTGGGCAGATGTTGACCCAAAACTCTACACACCCATAGACCAAGGAATAGTTCTTTTAAAACATGGAGAAAAGAGTGCAGAAGCCTCTGCTTTTTATGCCTTTATTTTTTCTAAAAAAGCAGAAGAGATATTTAAAAAGTTTGGTTATATCATTCCATGAACAGACTAAATGTAAAAGTAGAGCAGATTGACAAAATCGACAAGCTACATGTTATCACATGTAAACTGGGTTGTCAAAGCATAAAAGCAGTAAGCCTAGAACTTAATGAGAGCCTTAAAATAGGCTCTAACGTAGAGTTAAGTGTAAAATCAACCAACATGGCTCTAGCTAAAAACTTCACAGGTCAACTAAGCATAGCAAACCAGTTAACAGCCAAAGTGACAGCCATTGACAAGGGTGCTTTACTCAGTGTTGTTCAAGTAGAGTTAGAGGGTTTTTTTTTAGAGTGTTTGGTGACGGTAGAAGCGATGTTAAGCATGGGCTTAAGTGTTGGTGATGATGTAACGCTTTTGATTAAAGGGAGTGAGGTTTTTGTTTGTGGGTGAAAAGCTTTATAGTTTTGTAAAATATGATAGAATATGGAAGTATACTTACTAAAAAATAACTTTTAATTGGAACTATAATGGAGATAATCATGAAGTTGATTTTTAAAGTTAAAAGGTGCTTTATCAAGTAGTTTATGAGATTGATGACGTTGAGGTTTTGAGTTTTGATGTATTTGTTTCGGAGAGGTTGAAATTTAAACTTTTATGCTATAATCAATCTAATAACTATAGATAAAAGGAGAAACCATGCAAACTGTTAAATTAGAAAATATAGAGATACCTATGACAAAAGAGCTACAAGAATTTTTTGCATATAACTATCAAAATAAAGCTACAAAACTTGTAGATGAGTTTCTTCTTTATCTTCATACTAAAAAAGAGGCGCATGAAGTAAATAGAGCTTTAGCAGAAGTTCAGCAAGGAAAAACAAACGATATTGGAAAATTGTTTGATGACCTTTAAGACTACAGAACTTTTCGACAAACAAGCCAAAAAATTAAGTAAAAAATATAGAAACCTCAAAAATGATTTGAAGTCACTTATTGGTGACTTTGAATCTCTTCATCAATCTTCTACCTCTATTCAAAAAAATCTTTATAAAATACGATTGGCTAATAGTAGTAAAAACAAAGGCAAAAGTGCTGGTTACAGAATATACTACTACATTCAACTTGAAGAGACTACTTACCTTTTGACCATTTATGATAAATCCGAGGTTGAGATGATAGATGAAGAGTTGTTAATGGATTTGATTGAGAATTTATAGGATGCTGTTTTCAACGCACCGTTAAATTTCACAGATTACATGGACACACCTATGGTGATTTTGATATAATAGACTTCTTGCATAATCCTATAAATATCTATATTCTTTATTGCACATCATATTTCATTGAATATCCTCTTGACTTAGCTAAGGCTAGGACTTCGAGTCTATTCAATAAAATCTAATGTACACTAAAAAATATTTATAAAATATAGGGTTATGCAAGAAGTCTAATAATTGTTTAAAGTAATGAATGAAACTGTTGGATAGCGTCGGAAAAACGTCGGAAATGACCGAATAATGCCGAAAAATCGTTTGAAAGTATCGGATAATAAAAAGAGGATATTAAAAGGTAAATAATGGAATGGGTCTATCTATGGGTTGAAGATTATAAAAATATTCATAAGCAGGGGTTTAAGCGTTGGTGATGATGTAACACTTTTTATTAAGGGGAGTGAGGTTTTTGTTTGTGGGTAAGAAGAACTTGACAATTCAAGAAATAAAACCTATAATGTAGGTAATAAAAACTATAGTTAAGGTTTTAAAATGCTAGAAGAGTTATTTGGTTCCAAAAATCGTGAACGTGTTTTACAATTTATTCTTGCCAATCAACAGGGCTACGCAAAAGAGATAGCAGACTTTTATGAAAGTAGTGTTGACCCCATACAAAAGCAGTTAGAGCGTTTGGAATCGGGTTCTATTTTAGTGAGCCAAACAGTAGGACGTACCCGACTTTTTATGTTTAATCCCCGTTATGCCTTTAAAAATGAGTTAGAAGCATTACTACTCAAAGCAAGAGAGTTCTATTCCCCTGATGAGATAGAACGATTGACCAAACAACGTAAACGCCCACGACGTACAGGGAAGCCTTTATGAAAGCTATAAAAGAGATGAGCATAGAAAAAAAATTATTTGCTATAATATTTATAATATAAAAAAAGGAGCCATCTTTGATCATAGAAAAACTCATTGCCCAAGGTGAAAACAAAAGAGTAGAGTTCAAAGAGCAACTCCCTAAAAATGATAGCATTGTCAAAACCATTATCTCTTTTTCAAATACCTCTGGTGGAAAGCTGATTATTGGAGTCAATGACAACAGAGAAGTAGTTGGTGTTTCCGATGACAATATCTTTGAGCTTCAAGACAAACTCTCCTCACTTATTTTTGATAGCTGTTACCCTAATATTTTACCTGAAATTTATACCCTTAATGTAGATGGAAAACTACTTTTGGTTATAGAGGTTTTTAGAGGAAACTTACTGCCTTATTATCTAAAAAAAGAGGGTAAAAACAATGGAACATATATCAGAGTTGGGGCGACCAATAGAAAAGCCAGTTTTGAGCATATTGTAGAGTTGGAGCGACAGAGACGCAATATATCGTATGATGAAGAGGAGAACTTTGAGTACGCTTTAGAGAGTTTTGATTTAAATATCATCTACCAAGAGTTTGAAAAAATTGGTAAAAGTTGTGATGTAGAGAAACTAAAAAATATGAAGCTTATCAAAGAACTCAATGGTAAACTTATGGCTACCAATGCTCTTGCTATTGTTTTTGGAAAACTTGATAATATTATGATTAAATGTGCTAGGTTCAAAGGTACAAGCATGGAGAGATTTATAGACAAAAAAGAGTTCACAGGAAATCTCTTTGATATTTTAGAGGAGTCTATAAGGTTTTTACAAAATCATCTAAATCTAAATGCTAAAATAGAAGGAATAAGGAGAGTTGAAGAGTATGAAATTCCTCTTTTAGCCCTTAGAGAGATTGTTTTAAATGCTATTATTCATAGGGATTACACTAGAAATTCTGACATAAAAATAGCAATATATGATGATATAGTTGAGATAATATCAGTCGGTGGCTTTGTAAATGGTTTAACCATAGATGAGATTAGTAATGGTAGAAGTGAGCTTAGAAACAAAGTTGTAGCCAATCTTTTTAAAGAGTTAAACTTTATAGAGAGTTGGGGAAGTGGTATAGAGAAAGTTAGAAAGAGTTGCTCTGAACATGAGATTAAGTTTGAGTTGGCTGAAAAGGGATTGTTTGTTGAGGCTGTTTTTTATCGACCTAAAGTATCGGAAACGACCGATTATGACCGAATAGTGCCAAATAGTGCCGAAAAACCGTCAGAAAGTATCGGAAAAATATCGGATAGTATCGGAAAAATATCGGATAATGAACAAATAATTTTAGACTATATTCAGAAGCATTCTCAAATAATATCTAAAGAGGTGGAGTCTTTACTTCTATTAAAAGAGGCACGAGCTAGACGGATTTTAAAAGAGATGGTAGAAAAAGGGCTTATTATTCGGTTGGGGCGTGGGCGTAGTACTTATTATGTGTTGGGGAAAAGTTAATGGAATTAGTCTATCTATGGGTTAAAGATTATAAAAATATTCATAATCAGGGGTTTAATTTTTCGCCTAGATTTGAGTGTAAATATGATGATGTTAAAAAAGAATTGACCATTAAAGAGAATGATGACTATATAGAGAACTTTTTTGGTGAAAATATTAATGTTACGGCTATTGTTGGGAAGAATGGGAGTGGGAAGAGTACTCTTTTAACTTTTGTAAAAGTATTTTTAACAGAGAATAAGACTATAATAGATAGTAAGAAAAAGGTTGTTTTAGTTTTCTATAAAGAAAATAAATTTATACCTTTATCTATAAATACAGAATATTTATTGAAGTTTAAAAATCAAGATACAAAAAGTATGTTTTATGAGAATGATATATTATTAGATAATAATCCTTTAAATAATATCATCTTTCCTATATTTGACTACTCTTTAACTTATGAAAAAGATGGTTCTGGTAGAAGATGGGAGAAAGTGGGAAACCTTAAGTATAAAGACAAATCAAGTGACATACCTTTGACAGGAGATAAAGTAACTCAAATAGATAATGAAATTTTTAAAATATTTCCTACATATCCTAAAAAAGAGACTAATACTTTAAATTTCTTTAAAGAGGACATGGATAATCTTAGAAAAATTATTGCTAATCATAAGACATTAGGTATAAAAATATTTGAAAATTTTTTTATACCTGTGAAAATAGTACTTAGTGTAGCTAAAGAACATACCAGAATAAAAAACACTAATCTTTATGAAAAGATAAAAGTAAATCAAGAATTTAGTGAAGATACTTTTTTATATTTTAATGAAATGGATGATTTTCCTAGGCTTAAAGATATTTCTCTAAAACAATTTTATAATAAGGCGAATAAAGACTTTAAAATAAAAAATATTAAAAATAGAAGTGCTGGATATGCACATGAGATTATGGAGTTTAAAATTTCAGAGCTAGAAGAAAAAGAAATAAAATATCTACTAGAATTGGCTCAAACAGAAATATTTAAAGTATCATTACTTGATAAAGACAATAAAAACTTAGAAGATTTAAGTTTTGGAGAGCAACAATTA
>JALXFN010000102.1:26563-49210 GCA_027068975.1 Campylobacteraceae bacterium
CTAAATATAGTTTATTATTTAGCCAATAGGAATGAAAATATTATTTTCTTTTTTGACGAGATTGATATAGGTTTACATCCTGAATGGCAAAAGAAAATATTTAAATATATTATAGATATTTTATTAGAATTTCCAAAGAAAAATTTTCATCTTATTTTATCATCTCACTCTCCATTTTTATTATCAGATATACCCAAAGAAAATATTCTTTTTATTAACGGTAATCTAAAACAAAAACAAACCTTCGGAGCAAACATCCACACCCTATTAAGTGACAGCTTCTTCATGGAAGATGGTTTAATGGGTGAGTTTGCAAAGGGTAAGATAAATGAGATAAAAGAGTTTTATGAGAAAGCAAAATTAGAAAAGAAAACAGATGAAAATGTAGAATTTTATAACAAACATAAAGAGAAATTTTGGCAGATACAATCAATCATAGGTGAACCATTTTTACAAACAGTTATCAAAAATTATTTAGATGAATTAGAACTTTTGTTTTCAGATGACAATACTTTGATAGAGAAAGAGTTGGCTGATATTGAAAAATGAAAAGCATATTTGGAGAGTTTGAAAAATGCTTAATATTCATCTTTCACTTAACGAAGAACAAAAAGAGTCTTATATAGAATTGCTTTGTAGTACCAAATTTGGAAATGGGAAAAATGCTAAAACAGTAAAAGAGAAGTTTGAAGAGCATAAAGTGTTTTTTGGAGATTATAGCTTTGAAGATATTGTGTTTATAGAGCCTGAAAAAATAAACGGTTTGGTAGAAGAGTTAGAAGCAAAACAACCTCAAAAAGATGCTTTAAAAGAGCTATTTAAATATGATAAAAAGTTTCAACCTTTAATCGCTAAATTTTTTGAAAAAAATCTAAACCCAAGAACGTGTTACTATTGCAATATTGACTTTATTAATGTTTATGATGAAGAAGAGAATAGTAAAAATAAATTCACACTAGACCATTTTATTGACAAAGGAAGCTACCCATATTTAGCACTCTCTATTTTTAATTTGATTCCATCATGTTCTGTTTGTAATTCCAAAATAAAAGGAAGAAAACCATTCTATGGAGATAAAGAGTTAGAATCTACCAACCCTTATTTGAAATCTTTTCGATTCGATGAAAAAGTAAAATTTAAACTATTTTTACATAAAAACTGCAAAGACCTAAACATAAAATCAAAAGCTGACATAGAGATACCTCTAAAAGAAAACTACTCAAACGAATATGATAAATACATAAAAGTCTTCAAACTAAATGAACGCTACCAAGCCCACAAAGATATAGTCTTTGAGATGATAAAAAATGCAGAGCTTTACCCTGAAAGTAGATTAAAAGAGTTGCAAGATTTAACAGGTATACCCTATCAACAAATAAAGCAAGATATCTTCTCTTTAATAGACGACAATGCAGATTTATCTAAAGAGCCATTTTCTAAATTGAAAAGAGATATGGCTTGTGAGTTGGGGTTGGTATGATGAGCTTATTTCATGATATAAACTCTAATATGCATTCCCAACGAGGACGTTGGGAACGAGGGCGAAGCCCTGTAGGGTGTAGACCCCGTCTACACCGTTTTAATGTATGCCCATTTGGTTTTGTCGGTGTAGTCAGGGGACTACACCCTACGGATGTTTTCTTTATGCGAATTATTGGTGTGTTGGAAAACAGCACCCTACGGAAATTAAAATGCTAGAAACTCTAAAAACCCTAGACCTAACCCCGTTCATACTCTCCTTTAAACTAGCAGGATTAACCACGCTTATTCTCTTTGTAATCAGCCTACCTTTAGCATGGTATTTGTCTCAAAGCAAATCAAAAGCCAAGCCATTTTTAGAGGCTATTACGGCTTTGCCTATTGTTTTGCCCCCATCGGTTTTGGGGTTTTATATTTTGATACTCTTTGCAAAGGTCGATTTGGCTTTTAGTTTTACTGGTTTGGTAATTGCCTCTTGTTTTTACTCTTTACCTTTTATGGTTCAGCCTTTGCAAGGTGGGTTTGAGGGGTTAAATAAAAACATGCTAGAAGCCTCTTATTTGAGTGGAAAAAGTAAACTAACCACACTTTTGAAAGTGGCACTACCAAACATAAAACCTGCTCTGCTTACGGCTCTTATTATTACTTTTGCTCATACAGTGGGGGAGTTTGGGGTAGTGTTGATGATAGGTGGGAGCATCCCTGACGAGACCAAGGTCGCTTCCATTGCCATTTATGAAATGGTGGAGATAATGGACTATGGTACAGCTCATATCTATTCAGCTATTATGGTACTTATTAGTTTTGTGGTGCTGTTGTCGGTCTATGTTTTTAACCATACACAGAAAAAGATAGGTGGGTTTCACTAATGATTAAAATAGAGATAAACAAAAAACTCCACGGTGCAAATGGTGAGATGGACTTAAATGTCAACCTTGAAATCAACGAGGGTCATTTTGTGGCATTGGCAGGTAAGAGTGGAAGTGGAAAGACGACACTTTTACGTATATTGGCAGGACTTGAGAGTTCATCGGGAGTTATTCACATAGGTGATGAAGTATGGCAAGATGAGAAGTTTAGCTTGGCTCCTCAACAACGAAAGATTGGGTTTGTCTTTCAAGATTATGCCTTGTTTCCAAACATGACTGTAGAAGAGAACCTACTTTTTGTTCAAAATGACAAAGCGTTGGCAAAACAGCTCCTAGAAGTGACCGAATTGAGCGAGTTAGCCAAAAGACGACCCAGCACACTAAGTGGAGGACAAAAACAGCGTGTGAGCCTCTGTAGAGCCTTAATGAACCGACCTAAACTACTTTTGATGGACGAACCTCTCTCTGCTCTTGACCCTGCCATGCGTACCAAACTTCAAAATGAGATATTGACCCTGCATAAAGAGTTTGGAACCACAACCATTATGGTGAGTCATGACCCCTCTGAGATTTACCGTTTATCTTCTAGGGTAGTGGTTTTAGAGCAAGGGAGAGTTGTCGATGATGGTCTCCCTAAAGAGGTGTTGTTAAAAACAGATGGTTCTCAAAAATTCTCTTTTGAGGGGGAGTTACTAGAACTTATAAAAGTAGATGTTATGTTTGTAGCTATTGTGGCGATTGGTCAGCAGTTGGTTGAAGTGGTGGTTTCCCCTATGGAAGCTAAGGAGTTAAACATTGGAGAAAAGGTTAGGGTAAGTACTAAGGCTTTTGCTCCAACTATTGTTTAGTAATGGACTTGTATTGATATGTTAGAGGGGCAGTGACTTTAGTCGCTGTTATCTATTTCATGGACTAAAGTCCATGCCCCTAAAACACTCAATATAAGAAGTGTAAAACTTATTTACAACTTCCTGTGTCAATATAAAGTAGAGCAGCTTTTAGCATAGACTCTTTTGGGTCGCCCATTTCATGAAAAGGGTCGTCTTCTATGTCACAACCAGATGTTACGGGTAGTCCCTCAAAATAATCATAAAAACCAAGAGAGTTTTTGACTACAAAGTTTATGAGAAAGTAGTAGTAGTTGCCATCGGTTTTTCCACCCATACCTACTGGTTTACCATGAGTTCTGTCACCTATGATTACAACGTTCTCTTCACTTAGGTACGGTTTCATGGCAGAGATAACAAGCTCTGAAGCAGAAGCTGAACCTTGTGTGGTTAGAAAGAGAATCTGCTCTAAATCTAATGAGTTACTATCTTTTTCAAAACGGTAGGTTGAATTGTTTTTTTTGTAGTCATCATTCCATGCTAGAGTAAATTGCTCTTTGTTAATGTGTGTCGTAGAGAGTTTGTCTAAAAGTTTAGAGGCAACAGTAACTGAACCACCACCATTGTAACGAAGGTCGATGACCAGTTTTTTGATACTCTCTTTTTTAAAATTATTGAAGGCTTCATCTATTTGATTCACAATACTCTCTGCACCCATAAAAGAGTCTAGGCGAAGGTATCCTACTTTTTCATTTTTAGGGGTGTGAATAACTTCTCCTTTGGCGACTTTGTATGTGTAGTCACGAGGAGTTACGGAGCCATTACATGTTTCATGGGTGTTTTTACGGTTAACTGTAAGCGTTGCTATTTTTTCTAGCTCCTTACCCGTTTTATATATAGTGTCATGCGTGGCTTTTTTGCCATTGATTTTTGTAATAACATCAGAGCGTTTAAGACCAATTTTGTCAGCAGGTGAGTCTATTCTTACATAGGTAACATGACATCCATCAGTGACATCTTGACAGGCAAAACCAAAACCACCAGACTTTTGAGAAGTAAGGTTCCCATAATCTTCTTTGGTCATAGCAAAGCTCCATCGGTCTTTACTGTTTTTCAAATCATTAATGAGTGCTTGAGGTGAGGTGTATGTGGAGTAGTCAAAATTTTTGGCTGTTTCATCTGCCCAGTAGTACTCTGTTTGAAAAAGTTCATAAATACCTTTTTTGTCAAAGGCTAAAGGAGTAGTAGTAAGAGTTGGATTGTTTGCTAATAAAATTTTTGGTTCGTTTATAGGGTTATCTATGGAAAAAGTCTCTATATCTGTCTTAGAAAAAATATTTACACTTGTTGTAGGTTGGCAACTCATTTTACTATCTTTATATTTGGAGCTTGAACTACCTCCAGCCCCACAAGCTGTAAAGAGTAGAAGAGTAGAGGTTAGTAGTGTTATTCGTAAATTCATATTATTTCCTGTAGTATTATTTATCTATAAATATTATACAGGAGAAGTTTTAAACCACCCAAACCAAAGAGAGTTCATCGACATGAATGTCACTTTTTCTAGGTTTCATGGCAGACTCTTGAATGGTTACATTCTCTACGTCATATTTTAAAGAGAGTTCATCTATCTTGTCTTCTAACTCTTCAGCTAGAAGCTCTATCTCTTCATGTATCTCTGCTAATGCCTCTTGGGCTCTACTTATGTCTCCACGTTCTTTATAGGCACGGCTTCCACTTGAAAATGCACGACCAAGTTTGGCTGTAGATGTTCGACCAAACAAAGCCCCTAAAATAGCAATGCCTGTGTCAACCATAGATTTACTGGCATCGGCTTCCTCTTTAGCTACTCTCTCTTGGGCTCTCTGTAGACGTTTAAGTAATGTTTTTTCTTTCTTTTCGTAACGCTCTTGGAGCTTATCTATCTCTTGCTCTTTTTTGTCATCTAGTTGGTCTTTTATGCGTACTTTAAAGTCACCCAAACTCTCATAAGGCAGAGATGAAAGACGAGGAGAGGTACATCTGAAGGTCGCTAAACGTTTGGTTCTATATACCCAATCAATTAATGATTTTTTGGTATTTTTTAAATTCTTATCTGTAGATATCTCTTCACTTAAAGGGGCGAAAGAAGCATTATTAGGCTCTGTATCCATATATTGTGGACACTCATCTAATGTTTGGGCATTGTCCCAATCTAACTTTTCATCTTCGTAGAGTTCAAGGTTTAGACAGAGGGTTTCATTTTCATCTATACCTTTAGAAGCGTTAAAGTAATGAAGTTCTACTTTTCCTTGCAGGGTGGCTCTAAAGTTGTTTTGACCTGTAACATCCATGGCAAATTTTTGGTCGATACTTTTGTCGATGTTTACAAAACTTTCAAAACCATCCTCTTTGACAGTTTTACTCATAAGAGTTTGAGGTGTTGCAGACTTTTTAGCAGCCATAAGTTTTGAAATTTCAGCAGATTTTAGAGGTCCTTTTAGGTAAGACATAACCCAGCGAGTAGAGAAGACTCGTATATCATCTAGGTGGGCTGACTTTAAAAAGAATGTACGTTTTTGAAGGTTGGCAAGTAAGTCTTTAATTTCTGACTTAGAGTAGGAAGCTCCCACTTTACCACCAAGACCGTCGATAACACGCTCAATATCTTGAGCTGTTTGTAGACGACCAATAAACCATGTACCAATATTTGAAAGCCCCTTATAGTCTAAGTCAACAGGGTTTTGTGTACTTAAAATGATACCCACACCAAAGGCACGAGCTTGTTTGAGTAGAAGCATCATAGGCTCTTTTGATGGTGGGTTTTTGCTTGGTGGGAAATAGCCGTAAATTTCATCCATATAGAGTATGGCTTTTAGTGCTGATGTTCCTGATTGTCTTCTCATCCATGCAATGTATTTGTTAAGCAGTAGGGTGACAAAAAACATACGCTCTTCATCACTTAAGTGGGCGATGGAGAAGATAGCTACTTTTGCTTTTCCATTCTCATCGTAAAGCAGTTTTTGAATATCCAAATTTTCACCTTGTAACCATGAGGAAAAAGTAGGGGAAGCAATAATGGAGTTAAACTTAGTAGCTAAAGTAAAACGTTTATCTTGAGGGTAGAACGACTCCAAAGGTAAAACACCTATTTTATCAAATGAAGGAGAAATAATATCCCCAATAAGTGCTTCTAAGGAGATACTCTCACCTGCCATCCATTTGTTGGCTAATATTTGTGCTATAAGTAGGTACTCTTTAGAACTTACAGGGTCTGCTTCTATTTTTACTAGAGATAGAAGAGATGATACAGTACTCTTTAGGTACGAGGCAAAGGTATCTGAATCGTTTAAAACTTCAGTTGGTGGTGCTTCAAGTGAACCTAAAATATTGACAGAGATACCAGAAGAACTTCCAGGAGTGTAGATGGTTTTTTCTACAGCATGAAGTTTGGCAACACGTGTTTCATCTTGATGGTCACGCTTAATTCCCTCTTTCCACATAGAGGCAATACCTGTGGCATACTCTGCTACATCTTTCTCTTTACTTCTTGCTTCATCCTCTACCCATGGTTCAAAGTTTTTTGGGTTAAAGGTGGGGTCAGTTAAAAGTAGGTTTCCCATGTCACCTTTGGGGTCTATAAGAATGGAAGGAATATTGTCTATGGCAGCCTCTTCTATAAGACCTATACCTAAACCAGTTTTACCAGAACCTGTCATACCGATAATCGCAGCATGGGTTGTAAAGTTTTTATTTTTTAGTAGGGTAAGTGCTTCACTAGGTTTTTGTGTGGTTTTGTCAATGTCCCGACCGAGGTAAAAGAGTCCAATTTTTTCATAGAGGTTTGTCATAAGTATATCCTTAAAAATTTAAGTTCAATTATTATACTGTATGTGAGATTTAAAAACAAGAAAAGGTATCTTATTCGTTAAGAAGATACCTTTGAAAAGTTTTTTATGATTTGGGAGAATTATAAGGGTTATTTCGATTTAAAAATCAAGTATCTTCTTAACTGGAGAGAGTTTAACAAAGAGAATCTTTATTAAACCTTATTTTTTTAAATTATTTTAATAAAAACAGTTAATATTAATCTATATGTTAAAAAACTTGACAAATAAGCTTAGTAATTATAAATCCACCGACTACTAACCAGACAAACATTCCTAGTGCTGTATAGACAGGAGCTAGTCCTAAACCTTTAAATTTAGCAAAACGTGTACCCATACCAAGTGCTGTCATTGCCATAGTAAGTAGGAATGTATCAACAACATTAATAGTATCAACAATATTTTGAGGAATTAGATGAAAAGAGTTAAAGGCAGCCACACCAATAAAGTAGACAGCAAACCAAGGAATCACCAATTTAACATCTGCACCTTCTCCTCCCTCTTTTTTAGCTGTATAGCTAAGGTAGAGACCAAGAACAATAAGCATAGGGGCAATCATAATAACTCTGGTCATCTTAACAATAACAGCTGAGTTTGCCATCTCTACAGGGGCATTGGGTACAGAAGCAGGAACAGCAACAACTTGAGCAACTTCATGAATGGTTCCACCAACGTAGATACCAAACTCACGTGCTGTCATGTGAAGAAAACCAGTTGCATTTTCAATAATGGTCGTGTAGAGTACAGGGTATAAGAACATTGAGATAGTACCAAAAAGAACCACCATAGAGACAGCAATGGCTGTTTTATGCTCTTCAGCTTTAAGTACAGGCTCTGTTGCCAAAACAGCAGCAGCACCACAAACAGAAGCTCCAGAAGCAGTTAGCATAGAGGTGTCTTTTTCCATACCAAAAATTTTGTTACCTAACCATGTACCAAGTACAAATGTAGTTGAGAGCATAATAAGAGAGACTAAGAATCCCTCAACTCCAACTTCCATAATTTGTTGAAAGGTAATTCTAAAACCATAAAGAACAATGGCAAAACGTAAAATCTTTTTACCTGAGAATGTTATTCCACTCTCCCAAGCAGTTGGAAGTTTGTTGTGTAGCGTATTGGCATAAAAAATACCCATTACAATACCAATAACAAGAGGGGAGAGACCCAACTTATGAATAGGGGGTAACCCTGCAATATAAGTAGCAGCAGCAGCAAAGATAGCAACAAAGATGATACCACTAAGCGTACCTGCACGTTTTTCTGGTGAAAATGCCATGACAATCCTTTTTATAAAATTGTTGAAAGTATACTATCTTTCTAGTAATTATAAAAATAAATTTGATTGATGGTCTTTATCAAGAAAAAGAACTACACGAGTGTAGTTCTTGTATTTATTTTTTGAATTTTCCTAATCTTTTTAAGTATTCTCGATTTGTTAATCCATCATAACCATTATGATGATTACTTTCTTCTTTCTCTTCTTGAACATTTATTTTTCTTATAGGTGTTGGAGTATCTGGGAATATCTCATCATATCCATCTTCTTTAGCAGGTGAAGGGATATTGCAGTTAATTGCAATTTTTGGATAGAAATTACCTTGAATTGGAATTCCTCCTGTTTCAACAGACTTATCTACTACCAATTTATTTAAGTCAACACGAAAGAATTGACCTCCATCTGTCCAAAAGTTGTAGTAGTAGTTACCACTTTCATCAATGTGTTGAGCATGTGATGTTGTAAGTGAAAAAATACCTTCATTTTTAAAATCTAATGGAATATTTTTAATAAATTTATGTTTATTAAAATCTATGGCTGTAAGAAATTTATCTTTATGGTTGGTTACTATGGCAATACCTTTTTGTTTTGAAAAGGCAATATGTCCTGCACCATAGCCAGTTTTTATAAAGCTAACAATTCTCATACTAAATGAGTTCAGAACAAATACCCCACCTGGTGCTAACTCACCATTAACCAGTGTTGCTCCTACAGGTGCATAAATATATCGTCTATCTGGTGTCATAAATAAGTTATGACCATTAATCCCTTCAATTTTAGTTTTTTTAGAAAATGGCTTAAAGATAGGTAACTGAGGAAACAGTCTATGTTTATTTTCTAAAATACTCTCTTTATTTTTAAAATGTTTATTATGCCCATTAGCAAGAATATCCTTGTTCTGAGGAGTATTTACATAATATTTTAGTTGCTTAAAGTTGATTTTAATTAGTTTTGAACCGACTTTTCTATATTTGTATACACCTGAAATTTTTTCACTACTACTTGTACTTTCGGTCATTCCATAGAAGGTACGATTAGATAAAACTCTTTTACTTTTAGGTATCAATTGATGTAAGGAAGTGTCTGTTTTTAAGGTTTGAATTAATCGAGTTTTCCACTGTTTTTTTTGTTTTTTTATACCATAAACATGTAGTAATCTGTTTGACCTATCTAAAATAACAAAAGTTTTAGAGTCAAGCCATATAGGGTGACCTGAGATTTGATCTCCACCAAAGTCAGACGTTTGGCATTTTAGATTATCTATATCTTTATTCGCATAAAGATTAGAATAGGGAGGTAAAATATTAGGTTGATTACAAGTAATATTAAATCCAGCCTTACCTACAAGTTTAAGAGAAATATTGTCAATCAGTACAGCAGAAGGTCTGTCTCTTGAGTTTAAAAGTGTTAAATTATATCTTGCATTGTAGGCATCAGCTGAGCGAGGTCTAAATGGAAGACGGATTTTTTTTACAAAGTCTCCCGATTTGATATCTCTAATAGTTACAAATTTAGAACCTTTTGCTACCATCATCATGTAGTTAGCTTTATCTACTGAACCCATAACATCAGCATGGTGATTAAGTGAACCTTCAACCTCTTTAGTTTCTAAAAGTTCCATAGTTTTATAGTTGAGTGTAATTAATCTATTATGAGGGTTATGCTCATCAGCAAAGTGTACAATATTTTTTTTGTATTTTACATTACATTCTTTATTGCTTTCATGGGCAAAACTATTTGTCATTGTGCTTATACATATTAAAGTAATTAAACTTACTTTTTTGACATTTTTCATTATCAATTCCTATTTTTAATATATTCTAATTAAATAGAATAGTAAATAATACTATTTAACATCTTATAATATAATAAAATATACTTATGAAATTGAGATATATCTATTTAACTGTTGTTTTGGTAGAATCTCTTAAAAAGAAGGCATAATATGAATTTTAAATATGCAATAGTTTTAACAGGTGGAATAGCAACAGGTAAAAGTACGGTAGCTAGACTTTTTTTAGATGACGATTTTGTTTTAATAGATGCAGATAAAATAGCACATAATATGCTCGATATTCATCAAGATAAAATAGTAGAACTTTTTGGTGATGGCTATATTAGTGAAGGAAGAGTTGATAGAAAAGCATTGGGAAGTTTAATCTTTTCTAATAAAGAAGAGAAGTTACGTTTAGAAGGGCTTTTACACCCTTTAATATTTGAAGAGATACAAAAACAAGCCAGTGAGCAGGATAAACTTAAGAAGCCTTATTTAATTGATATTCCACTCTTTTTTGAGACTAAACGTTATCCTATTGAAAAAACCATAGTTGTTTATACCCCTAGAGATAAACAGTTGGAGCGTTTAATGGAGCGTGATGGTTCGAGTAAAAAAGAGGCACAACAGCGTATAGACTCTCAAATAGATATAGAAGAAAAGAAACACTTAGGAACTTATATTATCAACAATTCACAAGAGTTAAAACATCTTCAGCAGGAGTATGATAGAGTTAAAAAGGAAATATTAGATTCTTTTAAGGGGTAGCCATGTTTTTTCGTATCTTTTTTCTACTATCTTTATTGTCTCTTTCTCTTTTTGCTGATATGATTTTTATGGCAGACAAGGTAATAATCAAAAAATCTACACGTATGCTCTACCTCTCTCAACAAGGTGAGATTTATAAAAAATACCATATTAGCTTAGGTCAGGTTCCTGATGGAGCCAAAGAGTTTGAAGGTGATATGAAAACTCCTGAAGGAGCTTATATTTTAGATTGGAGACAGCCAAGTAAGGCTTACTATAAATCGATTCATATCTCATACCCCAATGCAAAAGATAAAGCTCATGCTAAAAAAGCAGGTAAAAGTGCAGGGGGTATGATTATGATTCATGGAACACCTCTTAACTGGTCTCTCTCCCCCCTTGGTGACTGGATGCCAATGTTACTTGATTGGACAGAGGGGTGTATTGCTATGAGTAATGATGATATGGATGAGGTTTGGGAGCGTACCAAGAAGGGTACGCCTATTGTAATAGTGCCTTAAATTTTAGAGGGTTAAATCCCTCCACCTTGAGTTGCCATCATAAGTAGAGGTAAGACCGTTGCTGTTAAGTTGTTGTCATTAACTATTAGCTCTTGGTTTTTGTAGTAACCTTTTAAAAGATATTTTCCATTCTCTTCTTTTATGAAACCTTGGGCTACACCCATTTGAAGTTGTTGTTTTAGTATCTCAGCATTTGGTAAGTTTTTTATATGTGTCGAGTCTAATCCTAAATCAACATTTAGGCTCAACATATCCAGTACTTTTTGCTGTGCTTTCATAGCTATCTCTTGAAGTGAACCCTCAAATTTCATATCACCTGTATATCCTATTTCTATAGAAGCATTACTTTTCTTACCATCTTTGGTTTCCATATTGAGTCCATAATTTATGAGTGTCTCATCTTTCACCAGAAGAGTATTGAGTGATTTTACTATTTTTCCTATCATCTCTTCTTGTAGGGTTCCAAACTCTTCCATAATTTTTTGCATATCTTCAGGTTTAGAGTTTGATTGCATTTTGGCAAAGAGTTCAGACTGTTTCTTTTGCATCTCTTGAGTAGCTTCTTGAAACTTAAGCCACCCTTTTATACCCAGTTTTTGCATATCCATTTTTAGAGAAACATTTTTTAACTCAGGTAGTTCTGAAGGGAGTTTTGTATCTTTAAAATTAATATTTCCATCAAATTTTGTTGAGAAGGTTGAAGGGCTCTCTTTTTTGCTAACCATGTGCATATTGGTGGCAATGTTAAAATTGGCTAGTTGAGGGGTACTCTCATCTTTGATGTTAAGATTTTCTATAGATAGGTCAATGGTTCCCATCATTAATTTTTGCTCTATAAATTCATCTATATCTATATTCATGAGTAAATTTTTAACGGTTAAACCATTTTGGCTTCCCTCTTCTTTAAAATCAAGAGAGGCAATTTTAATACGGTTTTCGCCCTTAAATGTATCTATATTCATCTCTCCATTCATATGTAAAGGAGTCATTGAAAAACTTTTTCCCTCATTGTTGAACTTAACTTTATTGGTTGAAGCTGTATAAGAGGCATTTTTTAAAAAAGAGATAATCATGTCACTTGTAATGGTTATATCATCTTTAAATAACTTTAAAAATTTCGTTTTTATATCATCTTTAAGTATTGAGCTAATGGCTATTTTATGGTGCGTTTTCGCTGCTCCAAAATCGAGACCATTTTTGAAAAATATGGGACCATGCTCTATATGGTACTCGATTACGAGTGGTAACTTAATAGACTCTTGTACAAGTTCTAATATAGCAGGGTCAGTAATCTCTACTTCTACTTTTGCAGTAGATTCAAAAAAACTTTTTTCATAACTATTAATTTTATATTTAATACCTTTGTCAGCATATATTTTGTTTGTATTGTTAAGATGTTGTTCTATATTTTCTTTCATTTGACTGCCAACAAAAGCAGTTGTTCCAGACCAAAGAGCAATGGCAGCAACGAGTGAACCGACTATTTTTTTCATAACTGTTTCCTTTATAGATTATAAAATTATCTATGAAAGTGTATCTAAAAAGTGAATAAAATTACTTACGATATTAAAGATTATTAAAAGTTAACCACTTAGTAACGAGGACTAAATGGTTATGAAGGGTAAAATGGTTATTTTTTTAGTGGAGTTACATACATATTTACATAACGACCATCACGTTTGGCGTTCTGTTCTAAGTTACCAACATCTTCAAGCATTGGCCATACACGGTTAAGAACATCAATTCCCCATTCTGGGTTTGCCATCTCTCTACCACGTAAGAAGACTCTTAGTTTTACATGTTTTCCAGCTTCTAAAAATTCTCTTGCATGTTTAACTTTATAGGCAATGTCTCCATCGGCGATTTTACAAGAGAATTTAACCTCTTTTACATCAATAGTTTTTTGGTTCTTTCTTGCCTCTTTTTTCTTTTTCTCTTGTTCATACTTATACTTACCATAGTCCATTATCTTGGCTACAGGTGGTTTTGCGTTTGGAGACATAAGTACTAAATCTAGTCCTTTGTCATCTGCAATTTGCAAAGCTTCGTCACGAGAAATAATTCCAAACTGTTCACCATCATCACCTAAAACTCGGAGTTCTCTGTCACGAATTTTATCGTTCATTATGGTATCGTCTGGTTTTTTTCTTCCTCTGTTGTTTCTGTTGTTTTGTCTACTCAAATCTTACCTTCATTTAGTTGTTGACTTAATTCTACCATAAATTCATCAAAAGAAAGATTATATTGCTCTTTTGTTCGTCGATTTCTTATTGCAACTGTTTTGTTTTCAACCTCTTCATCGCCTACAATGACCACATATGGAACTCTCTGTTTCTCTGCTGTTCGTACCCTTTTGTTGAGTGAATCATTTTTATCAAAAATTTCACAATCAATATCAAGGTCTATGAGTTGACTCTTAAGCTCTTTTGCATAAGCAACATGGCTATCGGAAATTGGCACAAAGATAATTTGAGTAGGAGCAATAAAGAGTGGAAACTCTCCAGCATAGTGTTCAGTTAAAATTCCAATAAAACGCTCAAATGACCCCAAAATAGCACGGTGAATCATAACAGGAGTGTGACGTTCATTGTCTTCTCCAACGTACTCTACCTCAAAACGTTCAGGCAGGTTAAAGTCAACTTGTACGGTTCCACACTGCCACTTTCGTCCAATGGCATCGGTAATCTTAATGTCAATTTTTGGTCCATAGAATGCACCACCACCCTCATCAATAGTAAATGGCAGGTTGTTTTCGCTGAGAGCATCTTTTAGACCTTGTGTTGCCAATTCCCAAACATCATCATCTCCAATTGCTTTTTCAGGTTTGGTTGCAACCTCCATGCTGTACTCAAATCCAAAGAGTTTCATGACCGAGTCAACAAACTCAACAATGTCGATGACTTCACTCGCAATTTGTTCAGGAGTACAGAAGATATGTGCATCATCTTGAGTAAACTCTCTTACTCTTAAGAGACCATGCAATGCACCTGACTGCTCATGACGGTGAACCACACCATACTCATAATATTTCAGAGGTAAATCACGGTAAGATTTTCCACTCTGTTTAAAAATCTGAATATGCCCAATACAGTTCATCGGTTTTACACCATACTCTTGCTCATCAATGGTAGTAAGGTACATGTTCTCACCATAACAAGCGTAGTGACCAGAGGTTCTCCACATATCAGCTTTTAAAATCTCTGGACCACGTACAGGCTCGTAACCTCTTTTTCTATGGGCTTTATGTAAGATATTCTCTAGTTTATAACGTAGCCGTGAACCTTTTGGCATCCAAAATGGTAATCCTGCTCCAGACTCTTCATTGAACATAAAGAGTTCCATCTCTGCACCAATCTTTCGGTGGTCACGTTTTTTAGCCTCTTCCATCATTTTGATGTAATCTTTCAGCGACTCTTTGTCAGCAAAAGCAATACCATAAATACGGGTTAACATCTCTTTTGTCTCATCACCACCCAGGTAAGCACCTGCTACACGAGTGAGTTTAAAGTTATGTAAAAATCGAAGTGCAGGAACGTGAGGCCCTTGACAGAGGTCTTCAAAGTCCCCCTGCTTATAGATAGAGACAGTACCATCTGGAATACGTTTTAAAACTTCTTGTTTTAAATCATCATTAGAAAATTTCTCTAAAGCTTCTGCTTTGGTCATCTCGTACTTTTCAATTTTGTACTTCTTTTTGATGAGTTCTTTCATCTTCTTTTCGATTTTCTTTAAATCTTCTTCACCAATTTTTTCATCTACTCTAAAGTCATAGTAGAAACCTTCATCAACATTTGGACCTACAAAGAATTTTGCATTTGTGTAGAGTTCAGTAATGGCTTGTGCCATTAAGTGTGCTGTAGAGTGTCTAATAATCTCTAGTGATTCATTAGAGTTATCATACTCAATCGCTTTTGCATCAGGGTTTTGCCCAGCACTCTGTGTATCTATAATATTTCCTTGGTTATCAATATAACCGATTAAGTTTTCACTCAAAATTAACCTTTGTATTCGCCTATAATACGTAATAGGAGATGATTTTTTAATGAGCGTATTATAGCTTTTTTAGCTTATAGAGGCTAATTTGAGAAATTTTAACATAAAATGTTAAATATTATTAAGCAAGGATTAATAATAAATATTTTATAATATTATTAATTATTAAAAAATATTAAGGAGTATGTAATGAGAGCAGGATTTACAGGAATTGCGATGGGCGTATCAACAGCAATGGCATTGAGAAATGAATATAAATTGACATCACAAGTGGCAACTATCTCTCTTGTTACTGAAATAGTTACTATTATCATCTTTGGGTTGGTAGATATATCATAATTTTATGATAAAATTCACCTACTTAAACTCCAAGGAAAGATAATGGAACTGTTTGGAACAGATGGTGTACGTGGTTTAGCAGGTGGAAAATTAAATGCAATGACTGTTATGCGTTTTGCATTGGCAGCAGGAATTCACTTACAAAAAAGTAGTAAATATAATAAAATTTTAGTGGGTAAAGATACTCGACGTTCAGGTTATATGATAGAAAATGCATTGGTATCAGGGTTAACAGCAGTTGGTTTTGATGTGGTTCAAATAGGTCCTATGCCCACTCCTGCTATAGCATTTATTACCGAAAATATGCGTTGTGATGCTGGTATTATGATAACGGCATCACATAATCCTTTTTATGACAATGGAATTAAACTTTTTGGTGCAGAGGGAAATAAAATTTCAAAAGAGTGCGAAAAGGATATTGAAGAGATTTTTAGTGATATCGAGTGTATCGAAAGTGCTTTTGTTACAAAAAAAGAGATAGGGCGTTCTGTACGTATAGATGATGTAATAGGTCGATATATTGTCCATATTAAAAATTCGTTTCCAAAAAAATACTCTCTATATGGGAAAAGAGTTGTGGTTGATTGTGCCAATGGAGCATCTTACATAGTAGCACCTACAGTTTTACGTGAATTGGGTGCTGATGTTATAGAGATAGCAACCACTCCTAATGGATTTAATATAAACACCAATTGTGGTGCAACGCAACCTGAACTCCTTGCTCAAAAGGTACTTGAGACACGTGCAGATATTGGTATTGCTTTAGATGGTGATGCCGATAGAATTGTTATTGTTGATGAAAAAGGACAAATTGTTGATGGTGACAAACTTATAGGTGCATTGGCAATTCATCTTAAAAATGAAAATCAATTGGCAAACGATAAAGTGGTTGTAACAGTGATGAGCAATCAAGGATTGGAAGATTATTTAAGCTCTCATGGTCTTATTTTAGAGCGTTCTGATGTGGGTGATAAGCATGTATTAGAAGTAATGAAAAAGGTAGGTTCAAACTTTGGTGGGGAGCAGAGTGGTCATGTTATCTTCTCCGACTATGCAAAAACAGGTGATGGCTTGGTTTCAGCTCTTCAATCATTTGCTTATATGATTGAGAATAATAAAGTAGCTAGTGAAGCTTTTGATATTTTTGACCTCTATCCACAAGAACAAGCCAATGTAAATATTTCACATAAAATTCCTATAGATGAGATAGTTGGTGTAGAAGAGCTTTTTGCTGAGATAGAAGCTGCTGGTATGCGTCATTTGGTACGTTATTCTGGAACAGAAAACCTATTACGTATTTTACTGGAAGGTAAAGAGCAACATGCACTTCATATTATGATGGATAAGACAGTTAAGTTTTTCAAAAAGGCACTCTCCTAATGCGTGAAAATTTCATTTTTATTTTATTGGTGGTTGGTACTTTTGTTATTGACCAGAGTTTAAAAGTAATGGCAAGGGAAGCTGTCAATGGAGTAGAATATGCCACTATATTAGAAGGTTCTTGTATTAACTTGGAGCTATTTTATAATCGTGGTGTGGCATTCTCTATGTTGGAATTTATAGGAGATAATTTAAAATGGGTACAGCTGGTACTTATAGGAGGGATTATTTTTTATATTTTTTATGAGGGGTATGTGAAAAAGTATGCTTTCCCTTTAGGGCTTATAATTGGTGGGGCTTTAGGAAACTTATATGATAGATTTATTCATGAGGGAGTGGTCGATTATGTAGCATGGCATTGTGGTTTTGATTTTGCTGTTTTTAATTATGCCGATGTCATGATAGATTTGGGTGTTGCTATTATTTTACTACTTTCATTTTTAGAGTATAGACAAGAGAAAAAAGCCAACTCTTAAATTAGAGAAGTAACTCTTTTGTTACTTCTCAACTTCTTAATATTTAAATTTTTCTTAGTATTAAATCTTGTTCAGTGATAAAGATGTTTAATTCACTTATGGTTTTACAACCACTTTCTATAGCTTCTTTAATTATTTCTTTTGTAAAAGTCATTTTCATAAACTATCCCTTAAAATTATATTTATAATTATATCATTAAAATATAAAAATAAATATAAATATTAAATATTTTTTAAGTTTAATAGACTATTTCAGCTTGTCCATAAAGGTTTTCTACCTTGTCTTGTAGTTTTTTCATCACTTCTTGTTGCTTAATTATCTGTTCTATTTTCTTTTTTGCTTTTTCAAAAGAGAGTTTTCCAGCAGCTTTTTTATTTAAAAGATAAACGACATTGTATCCATGCTTTGTCTTTACAGGAGCATTAAGTAGGCTTTTTATCTTGTATTTATAGGCTTTATTAAATAGGTTTTCAGGAGCATTGTTCCGTCCAAACCAACCCATATAGCCATTTTGTTTTCTTTCATGAGCTGCTTTTATAAATGCTTCATCTAAGTTAGTAGCACTTTGTAGTGATTTTAGAAGTTTATCTGCTTCGGCTTTAGTAGGTACAATGATGTCTGCTATCTCTATAGAGTCTGGAAAATTAAAAGCTTCTGGATTATTATCATAGAACTCTTTTAATTGACGTTTGGTTACTTTTACTTTTTTAAACTCTTTTTGTTGGTAAAGAGCAATGGCAATAGCACCTTTTATATTTCGTAGCTGCTCTTTGTTTAAGTTTTTACCAGTCTTCTGTTTGTAAGTCTTTTGAGCAAGACTTTTTTGTTGTTCAAATGCCTTTTTGAATTCTGGACTATTAACAAGTGAACTTTTTAATAAATCCTCATGAAGAACTTCCTCTTTTATGAGTTGCTCCATTAAATTGGCACGTTGGGTGTCGTCTAATTTTTCATAGCCAGGAGGTATAACATCGGTCGTAATTTTATGACCATTTACAGTTACAAGTGTTTGTCCAAATATCATGGTTGAACTTAGCGTTAATGTCGCAAGGAGTGCGATTAGTTTTTTTTGCATTTATATTTTCCTTATTTTATGTTAGATTTTTGAGATTTTATATCTCTATAGTGAAAAAACTGTGTTTTCTATTAGAGCTGTTGCGATATAAAGGATATATTGTAACAGCTCTATTGTTTAGTCAATAGTCTCAGCAACAAAAGTTTTGGTTACTTGTCCACCAAATTTATAGGTGTCATCTTCGAGACTAACGTAAAGTTCATCTCCTGAGCGTGGAAATACTCTTACATTGTCATCTACCAAATCTTCACCATTGGCACGTATGAAACAAGCAACCATACCAGTACCACAAGCGAGTGTTTCGTCTTCTACTCCACGTTCATATGTACGTACATAAAGTGTATTATCTTCAATTTTACAGATGTTAACATTACAGTTGTATTTATTACGTAGACGTGCTGCTTGTTCTAAGTCAAACTTTTCTATGTTGTCTCTCAAAGCAACCAAGTGAGGAACACCAGTGTCTATAAACCACCATCTCTCACCCTCTTCATCTATCTCTTTACTCAAGATTACAGGCTTGGTCATGTCTGAGACCACATAGTTACCATTGACTTTGGCTCGTATAACACCAGCACCTGTTAAGAATTCTGCTTCTCCATCTTGGGAGATACCTTTTCCCATGGCAAAGTGTGCCACGGCACGAGAGGCATTTCCACACATGGTAGCACGACTTCCATCTGAGTTATAAAACTCCCACTCAAAGTCATACTCTTCATGGGGAATAAGTACCACCAATCCATCAGCACCTATACCATTTTGACGATGACACAATTTTTTAGCCAGTTTAGAACGGTCTTTTTTCTTTTTTTTGATTATCATAACAAAATCATTGCCATTGGCAGAGTATTTGGTTACAGTCATTTTTCACCCTTCAGGTTTTAATGCTGTAAGTATACAAGAAGAGTATTAATAGATATTTAATATATATTAGTCTATCGTTTTTAAAACCCTCTTTAAAATAAATAGACTACTATCAAGATTTTTATGGTTTAGTTTTAGAAAGTCGCTATTTTGATACGATTCTAACTGGCTATGCTTTTTCTTTAGAATATAAGGAAATAGAGTATTATCTAACGCATAAGCAAACTTATGCCATTTTTTTAGGTCATTAAGTTGAGAGGTATTGAAGACACCATCTTTGGTTTTATTGTTTTTATCGTCCCATGAGTCAAGTAGTCCAAGAAGAGGTGTTTTGTGTATTTTTTCTAAAGAACGACTAATAAGATAGAGTATAGATTGACTGTATTTGCTAACATGGTCTCTCTTTTCCATCTCTTTATCCAGTATGTAAATATGTATGTTTTGTTTATCAATAACACCTTTTTTAGTATATTTGACTATAAAAGCATTGCTATCTTGAATAGAGATAGTAGGAGCTAAAAGATGCAAAGAGTGTAGTTTTATTTTTTGTTTATTTAACTCTTTTAGCCATGATGTTGCTAAAAGTTCAGAACCTGCAGAGTGTGCCATGGCATGTACCTCTAGTCCTTTAAACTCCTTAGATAATTTTTTAATAGATTGTGTTAAAAGATAGAGTACACCACTTCTCTCTCCACTAAAACCTTTTACTCTCTTTTGAATAGTATTTCTCGATTGCTCTTTCATCTCTACCCAAATACCTCTTGTGGAGATATTTCTACAGTAGTTCTCTATGGCTCTGTTTAGTGCAACTTCATCTTCCAATATCTTCTTTTCAAGTTTTTTATTTTTTCCATCTAGTGTCTCTTTGAAAAATGATTCAATAGACTCCTCTATGGCTCTTTGATAACTCTGCTCCCATGTTAAGAAGATAGGATATATATTCTTGCTGAGAAAATAAGGTATAAGCTTTTTTATTTTAGATATATATGCTTTTTCATCCTCTAATCCACCAAGAGCATAGATTATTATTTTTCTATTTTTATTACTCTTTTTTAACCAAGTTTTGAGCTTATCATAACAGATAACTTCAATAGAACGCTCTAGTGTTGATGTCTTAATAATTGTATGTTTTGCACGTCCGTTTGCATTAAGTACAAGGGTGTGATTGTAAGCATTTTCTTCACTTCTTGGCTTTTCTTTTTTAGAGTTATTTTTATCTTCTGTTTGTAACTCTTCATAAACTTTTGATGCTGAAGCAAGAGATTTTGTAGTAATGGTTTGAGAAGAGTTTTCTATATCTATAGGAACACCCATAACAGCAACCCAAACATCCAGACCATTTTTTAACCACTCTTTATAGCTTAAAATTGCAAAACCACAATTTCCCCAACCTCTACCCCATGAGTTTTGAATAATAAAACCTTGTCTGGTATAGCCTATGATGACAAAGGCATGGTTTCCTTGTGGAAAAGAGTCATAAGGTATGACAGGAAGGTCTCTCTCTACACTTGCTATATCTCTATCTTTGTAATTATTGAGGCTCCACCAGCCATCGTGTATAGCTGCTGAAACATACAAAGCACCCACTTCACAAAGTGCTGCTTGTATGTCGGAGATGGAGTCTTTGTTAACACGGTAGTAAGCACCAAGGGGTCTCTCTATCGAGTCTATGTCCCAGCCATCTTTAGGCTCCTCTTGGTCAAACTCCCAGTAGCTCTTAGCACAGACACCATGTTTATGCCAACCTTTCATGGCTCCACGACAGCTAGAACCCTCATAATCTTCACCATTCCACTCATCGTAAATACGTGCAAGGTTAAAGAGCATTTTAGGGCTTACTATCTCAGAGTTATTTTGTTGTTGCCATAAAAGATAGTTAATAACCGAAGCTAAAGCATAACCACTACAAGCCCCATTGTCTCCTTGGTCGAGTATAAGATTCTCTTCTCTATAACATTTCAAAATATAGTTGATATATCTACTATCAGGGTACGTAGCACTTAAAGATTTTAGCACAGGTTGATAGACCCTATCTCGTAAATCGAGTCTATCTTGTCGTACATCTAGGAGTCTTTTTTTATACGATGTTTTTCCCATAAACTCTACTCATAAATCTGAAATGGCTTTTGCTTGTCAAAGTCCTCATTTTCTCTACCTATATCATAAAGATTTGGGGTCTGTTTGGTAGGTAAAAAGTTTAAAGAGATTACTTCTTCTTTTATGCTCTCAAAGAACTCATTATAGGTACCAACAAATTGTCCACCATTCCATACTTTTAGTAGCTTTTCAGTAAATATACTGTTTCGTGCAAACGGAATAGTATAAGAGACTTCTGGGTCTTGACAAGCTGCCAAGAGTTTAACACTAGCTCTTAGCTTTTTAGGCTTTTTATTTAAAAATCTTTTTGCTATTTTCTCATAGAAACTTTTGTTACCATAATAGACAGACTTAGCAACACTATAAGAGAGAAGCTTCTTTTTAAATATACGGTTGTTATCCTCTTCCTCATCTTTTAAATTGTTAGCTTTAGCCACCGTACCACTATGACATGAGTCAGAAAGTATAACAATTCTTACCCCAACTTTAAATCTACTCCACAACTTAAATAGTTCATCATCAATAAGCTGACCATCATAAAGACACCATGTTTCATCGAGAGTATCGTCTGTCTCATCACCATTTGTGTCAGGTACAAAACCACCATGCCCTGAGTAGCTTAACAAGAGTATATCACCAGAAGATAGCTCTTTACTGGCAGATTTTATGGCAGATTTTACAGCAGCTCTAGTTGCATTTTCACTCAAAAGTAAAAAGGTAGATTTAAAGTTTTGATTTAAAGCAAGTTCTTGTATGTCTCTAGCATCTTGTTCACAGGTCTCTAGTGGAGAGACTCCCGTACCATAGTGTTTTTCGTCTACATAGTTTAAACCTATATGTATAGATATTCCTTTTTTCATGCTTGACTCCTTTTTTATATTATAATAGTGTCAGCTTAAATTTTAAAGGTATAGGGTTTTATGTTGTATGGGCTTTATTTAAAAGTATAATACCTTGAAGGATACTCTCCATTAAGTAAAATTTCATTTGAGTAAAAGGTAAAAAGAGAAGGAGTATCTTCTGTGGCTCCTACAGGGATAGGTGTTGCTTCTGTAATGTTGATTTT
>JALXFN010000103.1:0-1012 GCA_027068975.1 Campylobacteraceae bacterium
GTGAGGATTAGGAATACGTGCCTCTTGGGTAAACTCAACACTGTTTATAATGTCTCCACGGTAAGAGGGCAACTTAACACCATCTCTCTCTTCAAAATCAGAAGAGCGTGGTTTTGCAAACTGTCCTGCAATACGCCCTACTTTAACAACTGGTTTTCCAGTTGAATACATCATCACCATATTCATTTGCAACATAAGTTTAAAAAAGTTTTTAATGTTTGGTGTATTAAAATCAGCAAAACTCTCTGCACAATCTCCACCTTGAAGTAAAAAAGCCTCTCCTCTCCCTACTGCAGCTAACTTCTCTTTTAAAGTTCGTGCTTCTCCTGCAAAAATAAGTGGTGGATATGAACTAAGCTCCTCTTCTACACGTTTAAGTGCTTCTTGGTCACTATAGGTTGGTTGTTGCTTAATTGGAAACTCTCTCCAAGAGCTTGGTGTCCAGTTCATCTTCTTATCCTTCGAAATTAATTCCGAAATTATACCAAAAAAATACAAAATTAAGTATTTATTGTATGTTTATGTAGGTATGGATATAATAAAATTTAAAAAAGGACTTTTATGCAAAAAAAACTGCTACTACTTGTATTTCTTGCAACAGCTATCTTCTCAACAGGGTGTATACCTAGAACATCTCCACATACTATTCAACGGAATACTCTACCAAACACCCAGCCAATAACCTATCCTCAAGTAAGAAATTCATCTCTACCTACTTTTTCTTATCAGAAAGTTCAGACCGTACAGGGTCCAGTATTAACAATTGGTTCAAATCGTACAGGTTTTTTATTTCCCGATTTTAAAGGAAAAATTATTCTTTTAGAAGTTTTTGGTCAACATTGTCATTTCTGTATTGAGTCACTACCTAGTATCACCTACTTGCATTCAAAATATCGTCAAAACCTACAAGTTGTAGCACTCCAAGTTCAAGAGCAAATGAGTAGGAGTAAAGCAAATAGTCTTATTCAACAATTTAATATGAACTATCCTATTATTGATAGAGCAAATGGCT
>JALXFN010000103.1:1022-1598 GCA_027068975.1 Campylobacteraceae bacterium
CTGAGTTGATGTCTATTTTAAAAAGTAATTATGAATGGACAGGTTCGCTTCCATTTACGCTCTTAATTAAAAATGGAGTTACCCAACAAGTTTTTACAGAACAAACAGACCAAGAAGAGATAGAGAGAGCAATTCAAAGCTTACTTTAAATTGATTAATTAAAGTAGACTTTATAGAAAAAGTCTACTTAAATTATTTTTTTCTGAAGAAGGTCTGCTTTACCAAAATAGTACCCTTGAGAGTAGTCAACACCTATTTCACAAAGAATTTTATAGATATTTTCATTCTCAACATACTCTGCAATAGTCTTGAATCCTTGTTTTTTGGAAAAGTATACAATAGTCTCTACCATATTCCTAGACAATATATTTGATTCAATATCTCGAATTAAAGAACCATCTATTTTAATATAATCTGGTTCATATGCTAAAATTCTTGAAAAATTTGAAAAACCTTTACCAAAATCATCTATAGCAATACTAACTCCTTTAGATTTTATCTCTCTAATGAACTCTGTAGTCATTGCTAAATCTTGAACCTCTTCATCTTCAATAATTTCAACAGTAATTCTATAGG
>JALXFN010000104.1 GCA_027068975.1 Campylobacteraceae bacterium
ATTAATTGGTGTAGATTTAATAGATATTTTAGATGATGGTATCTCCTCTATCTATTTTTACTATGACCCAGACTATCCCTCTTTGTCTTTAGGAACCTACTCTTTACTCTATCAAGTTGAGTTAGCTAAAGTTTTAGATTTGGATTGGATTTATCTTGGATATTGGGTAGATGGATGTAAAGCTTTTGCCTATAAACCAAAATTTCAACCTCAAGAAATTCTTGATGGTTTCCCTAAATTGGATGAGTTAAGCCAATGGAAACCATTTGCTTCTCCTAAAAATAAGTAAAATTAAATATAAAACAACATTTAATTATTAACTGGAAATATAGACTATTTTTTTATGTTGTTCTTTTTTATTACTTCTACTCAATTATGACTTTTTTTTCCATTTTTCACAAAAAAATCACTGTTTCCTTTTGTTATTTTCATTTTTTTTGCCATAATAGTACTAGGAAAAGAAAATTATCTATTATAAGGAGAAAGAAAGATGATACATAAAAAGTTATTGAATGGAACCCTATCCCTAGTAGTACTGGCTTCAAGCCTATCTGCACAAGGAAATTGTCCTACATGTACTGTAGATTTAAAAAATTTAAAACCGAGAAAAGTAGTTCAACCAAAAGGTGAATTTAAACATCATTATTCTAGAAAAGTAATCAAAGATTCTGCTTATGATATTGTTGTGGATGGAAGAGTAACCGTCGTATTTTCATCTTATGTTATGACAGCTGAAGAGAAAGCAGCTTACTATAGAGAACAAAAGGCGATAGCCCTTAATAAAAAAGCAAACGAAGAGGAAAATAATAGATTAAGAGTTATCAGCCAACCAGTAGAAAAAATTGAAGATAAGATTTTAAATAAAAATTTACCAACATCTGAATACTTTTGTGACAATGATAAAAAGCCAGTTTTATTAAAAGATTCTGACCTTTATGAGTGTGTATCGTAGTCGGTTACCCTTTTAATAGATAATTTATATAGAGAAGAGCATTAAACTCTTCTCTATATATCTTGTTCAACAACCTCTTTAAATCTACCAAAGTAGACCTCTTGAAGCTTCTCTAAGTTCATTTCGACATCATTAATTTTTACAATATCTCCTGTTACTTTACCAATGATATCCGTAGTAAGTCCAAGCTCTTTAGCCATGGCTAAAACAGCTTCAAGATTCTCTTTTGAACTCACCTCTAAGATGGCTCTACTTTGTGATTCATCAAAAATATTTCGTTTGTCATCAAGTCTAATTCCTGCAACCACACCAAAACCTGAAACAGCTGCCATTTTTGCTAAGGCAATGGCAATACCTCCTGAACTTAAATCTTTGGCAGAGGCTAAAAGGCACTGCTCATTGGCATCAATAACCAATTTCCAAAGTGCTAACTCTTTTTTGTAGTCAATATCGGCTAATGTTCCTGCTGTCTCACCAAAAAGCTCTTTAACGTAGAGAGAGCCACCAAACTCACCTGTTGTTTCACCAACTAAGATAAGATGGTTCTCCTCCTCTTGAAAACATGATGGGAGTACTTTTTTCTGGTCTTCATTAAGTCCAACCATAGCAATAGCAGGAGTAGGGAATACAGAGGTTCCATTGG
>JALXFN010000105.1 GCA_027068975.1 Campylobacteraceae bacterium
ATAGTTCTCCTATTTTTTATAAAGTTTATTTTGAATTATTTTATTTCTAAAATAACATAACACTATATCACATAAAATGTTTTTTATTGTTTAATATTTGTTAATATTTATTATTGTAAAGAGAGGATTTAGGAGACTAAAAGAGAAAGAGTTTAACTCTTTCTCTGGTAGTTAAGAGGGTTTAGTTTGCAGCAGATAAAGTAATATTATCTAAGTAACCACCTGTTGTGTGAAATATTATAATTTTAATAATTTCATTATTTGGTTCTAGTTTATGTAATTCATCATCTATATTCACTTCAAAATGAGTCCATAAATTTGTTGGGGCATACCATCCACGTACCATCTCTACAGGAGAAGGGTAGTTTAGGAAGATATTGTGTCCATTGTCATGTTTTCTTGGTGGGTAACCTTGGTGAGTGTACCATGAATCCCATGTCATGATTCTTCTTCCTAATTTTGTCTCAACAATTACACCAACACCATAGTGAGGGATATAACCTCTACGATTTTCAGGATAGTGACTGTACTTATGTGTAGGTAATCCACCCATATCCATAGATAATACTCTTTGTGAAGTATTGTTGACTGGAAGGTGGTATCTATAGAGTGTGGCTCCACCAGAAGCATGGTGAACCAATACACCTGTACCATCTGGTGCACCAGGTATATCTGGAGTAGGGTAGATGTATCCAGGTTCATTTCCTATCACAATTTCCCAGTTAGGGTTAAGGGTTCCACCTTCTGCATCTTCAAGAACAGTAGGCACTTCAGGATTTGCTGGTATCAATTCCAGTTCAGCAGTAGCAGTTAAAAGATAATCTGATGCTCTAAATCCAGATACTCCTATAAATACTTCAGTATCATCAGAGATATTAAGTGAACAGGAGTTTGTAGTTGCTCCCATATCAACACCTCTACAATCAAAAGATGCTCTTGTAGGCTTTTCACCTCTTTTCATGTAGATATGAGCAATATTGGTTAATTCACTGATGGTAGCTATAACCTTGTCTCCCAAATGAGCTTGTATCTTATAATATTTCATATCACCTCTTGCTACAGAACCAGATACTACTTCCCCTGAAGCTAAAGTAGTGACACCATCTCCTCCACCATTACCTCCATGGAGTGTAGCAGTTAAAGTATAGTTACCAGCTCGATATCCGTAAACAGTTATATATGCAGTAGTATTTTGCGTTGCTGTAACAGAACAACTATCACTTTGAGTATTACCATTGGTTGATCTACAATCATAAAAATCTCTTGTTGCCACTTGACCCATTCTAACATATAAATCATTATCATCAGTAAGATTACTTATTAAAGAGTCTAGCGATTGACCTGCTGTCATTCCAATTTTATAGTGTTTTTCTCCTCCTTGAGTAACTGAATCAGATATGGCTTGACCAGAAGTTAAAGTAGGTATATTATTTCCAGCACCATTTTTTGTTACCGTTACTTGATAGTCTGTTGCTCTACGCCCATAAACACGTACATAAACCATAGCATCATGGTCTAATGTTACAGAACAACTTTCATTTTCTATACCACCATTGGTTGATGTACAGTCATTCCTACTGCTTGTTGGTCTGCCACCTACTCTTACGTATAAATCTGCATTGTCAGTTAGTCCAGCTAGATTGGATGTAATGGTGTCTCCATTTGAAGCAGAGATTAGGTAATAGTTCGACTCACCTCTATTGACATGACCAGACACTGTCTGTCCAGATACGACTGATGTATCACTTGCAAAAAGTAGATTTGCAAATATTAAAAAGAATATAATTTTCTTCATTAATACTTCTCCTATATATTTTATTAATTTTTAACAATATCACATTATATCACATAAAATGTTTTTTATAGTTTATTTTTTACTTTTTTAGAAAAATATATTATTATTATATAATTTATATTCTATAGAGTGTATTTGTAAGCAATGTATAAGTTTTTAATTGTTATTATTTATTTTAATAAATAATAAAAAAAATAAAATATTGGTATTAAATAATATGAAATCTCTTCCGTCACCTAGTAGCACTATAAAAGAAGAAAACTATATCATTGAGCTTTTTAAACTTGTAGCTCCATACAAATGGTTACTTTTAACGATGATGCTTCTCTCTATATTTTTGGCTCAAGTATATCTTTACTTTACTCCTCCTGTATATAAATCGTATGCTCTTGTAAAGGTTAACCGAGACCTTCCCGTCCCTGCTGAGAATGGAGATTTCTTAAGTGAAAACCTTTTTAGTGTCAATAAGACAGATACACTACAGGAGATTACTACGCTTAAAACATATAATATAAACAGCAAAGTACTCAATAAGGTTAATCTGCAAGTACAATATTTTATAGAAGATAGTTATAGAAAAGTAGAAATATATGATGATGTACCTATTGAGATTACAAATTTAACGATGACAATAGATGACTTTAAAGAACCATATATAGCTTTGCTTCCTCAAAAAGATGGATTTGTACTCTCTTCAGATAAAAAAGGAAAATCAAAACTCTATGCTTATGGTGAAGGGGTTGTAACAGAATATTTTACAGCCAATGTAATAAAAAATAGAGACTTTAACCAAACTATCTATTTAAAGATAAATGGGGACAATAGACGTATTTATGAAAAATATATAAAAAAGAATTTATCTGTAACACAAGTTGATTTACAGTCTGATTTTCTTAATGTCTCATTTAAAGATACTATCCCTCAACGGGCAGATAACTATGTCAATACACTTATTAGTGCGTATGTTGAGCAGAGTAAACATAAAAAAGAGATTACGAATAATAAAATTTTAACCTTTTTAGATGAGCAACTTGAAAAAACAAGAGTAAAATTAGAACTTTCTGAAAAAAAACTTCGAGGATATGAATCTGAAAATGAGGGTGTTAATCCAGCAGTTAAGTCAACCAATCTTTTTGATAAACTAGGCGATATTGATATTAGATTATCGGAAATAGTGCTAAAAGAGCAATTGATTGATAATTTAAAAAAATATGTTGATAACAACAGAAATTTTGATGCCATTGCTCCTACTTTATTGGAGTTTAATGACCAAAGTACGATTCATTTAATTGACGCTTTAAATCAGTTATATGTTGAAGAGGATGAACTAAAACTTGAGTTTACAGACAGTTACCCACGACTGATACAAATACGTAAACGAACCGATGAAATTAAGAAAAAAATTGCTTTAAATATTAAAAATTTGGGTTCTGTTCTGAAAATTAAGCATAAAAATCTTTTAAAGCAAAAAAGTAAATATGAGTCTATTTTAAAAACACTTCCGAAAGAAGAGAAAAAGCTTATCGATTTTCAGCGTAGTTATGAGTTAAACTCTAAGATGTATACCTACCTTTTGGAGAAAAAGTCAGAAAATGAATTAATTAAAGTTACAGCAGTATCAGATTATGAGATAGTGGATAAAGCCTATACCCCTCCTATACCTATTAGTCCAAAGTCAGGTATGGTATTTGCAATGGCTGCTATTATAGGTTTGGCTTTAGGAACTCTTATTGCTCTAATTCGTTCTACATTTATAGATAAGGTACAGACAAAACGTGATGTGGAGTTGTTAACTAAATTGCCTATATATGGTACTATTCCTCTTTATAAAGATAAAATGTTAATGAATGTCTTATTGGAAGAGGCCTATCGTAAACTTGCAATGAATCTTCAGTTTTCAAAAAAAGAAGATGAAGGTAATATTGTTTTGGTAACCTCTCCTATACAGGGTGAAGGAAAAACAACAACCATTGTAAACTTAAGTGCGATTTTGAGAAATACCAGATATAAGTCAATAATTATAGATTTGGACATGCATAATCCTTCTGTACATGAATATTTTGGAATGCAACAGCAGTATAGTGGTGTGAGTACCTATTTAAGTGAGCGTGATAATCTTGGTAATGTTATTTTTACTACCAATCATCCTAATTTAAACATTATACCTTCTGGTCCTACCCCTCCTAACCCTATGGAGTTAATTCTATCTCCTCGATTTGAAGAACTCTTAACTATTTTAAAGAGGGAATATGATTATATTTTTATAGATACAGGTTCTTTTGATATTGCAGAAGAGAGTTTTTATCTGATGCATTATAGTGACATTAATTTGGTTGTGTTAAGAGAAGGCTTTAGTAAAAAGTCCTCTATTTCTGATTTGGAAAATATTGTACGAGCAAAACAACTTAAAAATGTAGGATTGGTACTTAAAACGGTACCGATAAAGGAAAAAAAGAAAACACCACCTATACCACAAGTGATTGCTCAAGAAAAACCTCTTAAAGCTCTTTTGTAGAGTAATAAGACTTTTCTTAGAATTTTTTCCATTTTATTAATAGAACAAGGATTAATTTTATATAAATAAGTTAGGGTAGTATAATAATATTTAAAAGGTGTGTATGGTGAAAATAGTAGTCATGTTGGTATTAATCTTTAGCAATTTTTTATTTGCTTCTGTAGGATTTGTGAAAACATTAACAGGTAAAGTAGAACTTAAAAAAGGTAAGAAGATAGTTATGCTTAAAGTAGGTTCTAGCTTAGAGAATGGTGATGTAATTATCACGAAAAAAGAGAGTTCTATAGGTATGGTTTTTGATGATGGTACAACTATATCTCTTGGAGAAAAAGCCACTTTTGTTATTAATATATTTAAGGTTAAACCAGAGAAAAATGAATTTGATATAGATGTTTTTTTAAAAAAAGGTAAAGCTGTTTTTACTTCTGGAAAAATTGGAAAGCTCTCTCCTAAATCAGTAAAATTTCGTATACCTGAGGGTATTATTGGCATTCGTGGTACACATTTTGCAGTGGAGGCTAAGTAGATGAAAAATCAATTTATTTTCAGTATTGCTCTCTTTGTTATTGGCTCTTTGATTGCAGGTCTACTGTTTTCAAATTCTTCTAAAACAACAGTAGTTTTATTGAATAATGAAAAAAAACAAAATGCAGTTGTTGTCTCTACAAATAAAGGTAGTAGTCAATTAGATAAGGTAGGAGGTTACGTTGATTTAAAAGATAAAGACTCTGCCATAAGCGAAGTTAAAACAATGACAGAAGAAGAGATAAAGAGACGCTTTGGCAAAGTTTTGGCTGCTTCTCCTAAAAAACCAGTTAGTTATATGGTATATTTTAAGCCAAAGTCTGAAGAGTTAACCAAAGAGTCTAAAGAGGTTTTAGCCACTGCTATTGAGATGATGAAAAAGCGTACTCCTTGTGTGGTTGACCTTATTGGTCATACAGATACAAAGGGTAGTAATGAGCTTAATATTAAGGTCTCAATGAAACGAGCAAAATTGATTGAGTCTATCTTGAAAGATAGAGGGATTGAGGTACTCTCTTTAAATGCTAAAGGTTATGGAGAAGAAGATTTACAGGTTAAAACAGCAGACAATGTAGCTGAAGCCAAAAATAGAAATGTTGAAATTTTTATAAAGTAAATCGTATTGCAAACTCTTAAATATATAGTGCTTATTATAGTCTTAATCGTAATGCACTATTTTCTTTATAACAGTGAGCATATAAAGAGGGTTGATTATAAAATCTATGATATTGTGAGTCTCTTCTCTAGTAAAATTAAAGAAAAAAATGATATTCCTTCTACAGTCGTTGTTGTTGATATTGATGGTAAGAGCTTAGACTATATTGGTCAATGGCCTTGGGCAAGGTGGATTGATGCCAAACTTATTAATCGTATTTATGAGCTTTATCCTTCTGCTATAGGGGTTAATATACTTTTTTCAGAGAAAGATAGAGTCTCTCCTGTAACTATTCAACGTTTTTATAAAAGATTTTTTGGCTTAGAAATCAAGTTTAATGGGTTGCCTTCTGCACTTAAAGATAATGATAAAATTTTATCTCAAAGTCTTAAAAAGACAGGATCTACCATCGCAACATATTTTATTAATGGTGACTATAATGCTTCTTATTGTGAAGAGCTTTCTTATAGAGATAATATGTTTAAAAATGTAGAAACAGAACATATTGTAGAAGGGATTTTTTGTAATAATGAAACCATACAGAATGGAGTAAAAGATTTTGGTTTTATTAATGCGTGGGTAGACAGTGATGGAATATTTAGAAGAGTCCCTCTTTTTATAAAGTATAAGGAGCGTATTTTCCCATCTTTAGCAGTGGCGACACTTTTAAGTTTTGATAAAAATGTAAAAATAGAGAACGATGACACTCTACTAATAGACTCATTTAAAAAAAAACCTAAAGTATTTTCTGCTATTGATATTTTAGAGGCTCGTATTCCAGTAGATGAAATTCAAGGGAAAGTTGTTATTGTTGGTTCATCTGTAGTGGGAGCCAATCCCACCTATCGTACGTCAAGTGGTCAATCTATTTCAAATAGTATGATACATGCTTTAGTGGCAGATAGTATTTTAAGCAATACTACACTTACTCAGCCAAAAGTTTATAGGAAGATTAATATTTTACTCTCTTTCCTCTTTTCTATTTTACTTATTATATTGTTTATAAAGAGGATATATATAGAGGCTCTTTTTATCTTTCTTGTAACCTTGACGATAAGTATTTTAATCTTATTTTACTCTTATATGAATGGAGTTTATATCTCAATTGGTTATTTTTGGATACCATTTTTGTATCTTTTTGTTTTGTTTGTTATCTTCTATTCTATAAAAATAGACAGAGAGAAACAAGAGCAAGAGAAAATTTTAATTATACAGAGTAAACTTGCCTCAATGGGTGAGATGATAGCTCTTATTGCTCATCAATGGCGTCAACCACTCTCTTCAATCAATGGTATAGTAATGAGTATAGATGTCGATAATAGAAAAAAAATTCTTGATGATGAAACACTTGACAACTATTTAAACCAGATTGAAGAAAGAACAGCTTATTTATCTAAAACTATTAATGATTTCACTGATTTTTTTTCCACAAATAAAAAAAGTGAAACGTTTCATATAAGAGATATTGTGAAACAAACAGAGAGTTTAACTGTGATTTCAAGTCATAAAAACATTGATATTTCATACAGCGAAAAAGAGGATATTCAGGTTGTAGGTTACAGTTCTGAACTTATACAATCACTTTTAATTCTTCTTAATAATGCCATTTATGCTTGTCAGAAAAATCTTCAAAATATTGATAAAGGGAAGATTGTAATTGATGCTTATATTGATAAGAATAGAGTGTTTATAACAGTTAAGGATAATGGTGGGGGTATAGAGGAGAGAGACATAAAGAAAATATTTGACCCATACTTCACAACTAAAGATAAAGAGAATGGTACAGGGTTAGGACTTTATATTTTGAAATTGATTGTTGAAGATAGTATGAATGGTAAAATTTTTGTTAGTAATTGGGATGATGGAGCGATGTTTACCATACAAATCCCAACTAAAAACTAAAGGATTACTCTCCTTTAGTTAAAGTCTCATAAATATTATCAAAGTCTTTTGAACCAAGTCCACCAGCATGAACAATTTTTACAACAGTTTTTTTATCAAATCCGACTAAAAATGGAATGGCTCCACCCCAGTTGGCTTGTCTTGAAATATAATTTACAAAGTTGGCACTTTCGTCATAGGTCACAAGAGTATAGTTAATGCCTTTATTTTTCTTGAACTCTTTGAGCTGTTCTGCTGCGTATCCTTGAACCTCAATGGCTATGATTTCTAAATCTTTATGCTCTTTGTTTTTTAGTTCTATAAGTACAGGAATCTCAGCCAAACATGGTGGACATCTATGTCCAAAAAATAGTAAAAGTACTGCTTTATCTTTATACTCTTTAAATAATAATCCACCTTTAGTTTCATCAATATGAATGGTTTTTCCATCAAGAGTTTTAAGTGTAAAAAGAGACGCTTTACTTTGGTTTGAATCTTCTTTTACATTTTCTTCTTTTATAGTCTCCTTTTTGCTTATGGTCTCTTGAACAGTCTCTTTTTTAGGCTCTGTTTTTACCATCTCTTTTTTGACTTTAGTAGCATTAGTTTCTGTTTTATCTTTACTCTCTTGTGAAGAACAAGCAGTAAAAAGAATGACAAGTAGTAGTATATTTATCATTTTGAACATTATCTATCTCCTTTTTTTCTGGAATTATAACCTACTTATACTATATTCCACTAAATAGACTTTTTGCATAACTCTATAAACTTTAGTAAATATAATTAGCCTTATTAATTCACTGTTAATATAGAGGTTTTATAATTCCATTAGATATTATTAATATAGGAATCAAAATGAATCAAACAATTATTGATATAAAAGAAGAAGTTCAAAAAGTTATTGTTGGGCATGAAGAGTTGATAGATGCACTGCTTATTGGGCTTATATCTGATGGGCATATCTTGGTAGAGGGTGTTCCTGGTTTAGCAAAGACCACAGCCATTAATGCTTTGGCTCAAGGGTTAGGACTAGACTTTAAGCGTATACAGTTTACGCCTGACTTGCTCCCTTCAGATATTACAGGAACGGAAATCTATGACCAGAAAAATGCAGAGTTTAAAGTACGAAAAGGTCCAGCCTTTACCAACTTACTCTTAGCCGATGAAATCAACAGGGCTCCTGCTAAAGTACAAGCAGCACTACTAGAAGTAATGCAAGAGCGACAGATTACCATAGGTGAAGAGACCTACAAACTCGACGACCCATTCTTGGTATTGGCAACACAAAACCCAGTAGAGCAAGAGGGGGCTTACAAGCTTCCTGAAGCACAGCTCGATAGATTTATGCTTAATGTCATTGTTGACTACAATAGCATAGAGGAAGAGTTTGAGATAGTTAAACGGGTAGCTGATAATGCTTTTGGTGTCATTAACCAAGTGGTTACAAAAGAGCAATTAACAGCACTTAAAGAGGCTGCAAAAGAGGTTAATGTAGATGATGCCATTTTAAAATATATTTTAAATATTGTCTTTGCTACCCGTAACCCTGAGCAGTTTGGTATAGCTGAAATAGGAAACTACATAGAGTATGGGGCGAGTCCAAGAGCCTCTATAAACATCTATAAAGCTGTAAAAGCAGTAGCTGTTTTACGTGGAAAAGATTTTGTAACGCCTGTAGATGTGGCAGAGGTAGTGGGCAATGTTTTACGGCATAGAATCATCTTGAACTATAAAGCTGAAGCCAATGGAATTACTACTGATTATATTGTAAAGACAATTATGCAGAACATTAAGTTACCTTAAGAGGTAAACTTATGAAAGATGATAATAAAAAAAGTATTATAGAGCGAGTTGCACGAGAGATACTCATAAAGACCAAGCGTAAGATTTTTACTCAAAATCTCGGAAATAATGCTACCACTTTTGTAGGAAATGGTCTGGACTTTTCTGAACTACGAGAGTATTACTTTGGTGATGATGTTCGTAAAATCAACTGGAAAGCAACAGCCAAGGCACAACGCCCCTACATTAACCTCTTTACAGAAGAGCGTGAGTTAAACATTGTTATAGCATTTATGACAAGTGGAGGGATTGCTTTTGGCTCTAAGCGAATCAAACAGGAGCTTATGGCTGAGGTTTATGCACTTTTGGCATTTTCTGCCATGAAAAATGGAGACAACGTTACCACATTGGCTTTCTCTTCCAAAGAGGAGTACTACAGACAGGCAACAAAACGTATTAACGCTCTGCATGAGGTGGTTCCAAACCTATTGGGCTTGGATGCTTTGGGTAAAGAGGTAGATTATGAAGCGTTCTCTAACTATATGTTAGGAACCGTAAAGCAAAAATCTATCGTTTTTCTTATTGGTGATTTTTATGAAGAGGTCGATTTAACGTTGCTCTCTGCTAAACATGAGGTCTATGCCATCGTGGTACGTGACAAGTTTGAAGAGGAGCCAAAACTTATGGGTATGTTGGATCTAATAGACCCAAATAGCATGAAATCTAGTGCTTTTGAGTTTAATCAAAAGATGTTAAATGATTATAAAAAGGTGATAGATAAAAACGATAAAAAGCTCTATGAACACTTTACAGGAAATCATATACGGTATGAGAAGATCTATACCGATGAGGACCCCTATTTTAAATTGAATAATTTGGTGAGATAATGGAAGAGTTAAAAGATATAAAGGGCTTTGTAGAAGTCCCCGATGAATCATTTTTTTATTTTATGTTAAGCATAGGGTTGGCTCTTGTTCTTGTGGCATTTTTAGTATGGTTAGCTCTTTGGTTGCGTAAACCAAAACGTAAATCTAAACGTTTAACTCCAAAAGAGTTAGCAAAGCTGGAGCTTCAAAAGATAGATTTTTCAGATACCAAAGAGGCTGTTTACAGTTTTTCTGAAAATGCACAGATAATCTCACCTGAACATCCAGCACTATTAGATTTGCTACCAAAGCTAGAAATATATAAGTTTAAAAAAGAGGTACCTGAGCTTAGTAGTGAAGATATAGAGAAGATGAAGAGTGTTATAAAGGAGGTTACCTCATGAGCAATATAATGTTTGAGTACCCTTTTGCTTTTTTGTTACTGTTACTCTATTTTGTCTGTAAAAAGTTTTGTAAACAGAGAAATGAACAGCTTATTTTCCCAAATATGAAGATATTTAAACAGGTCTCATCAGGGCAAAACTATCTTTTGTCTGCTGTAGAGTTTTTAGCTGTTCTGCTCTTGACCATTGCTCTAGCTTCACCCTACAAACAAGATGATGTGGTGATAGACAAAGACAAAGGGTATGAGATATCTATGATACTTGATGCCAGTGGTTCTATGAAAGAGTACAATAAGTTTGGAATAGTTAAAGATATTGTAACCGATTTTATAGATATGCGAAAGCATGATAAATTGGGATTGACTATTTTTGCAGACTTCTCTTATGTGGCGATTCCTCTTACTTATGACAAAGATAGTATCAAACGTTTACTTTCACGTTTAGAGGTAGGAATAGCAGGGCAGAGTAGAACCTCTCTTTACGAGGCACTTTTTATGAGTTCTAAGCTCTTTAAAGACTCTAAAGCTAAAGAGAAGATAGCCATACTCTTAACCGATGGAGTAAACAATGTTAACAACATCCCTTTAGATGTAGCCATTAATACGGCTAAAAAGTATGGTATAAAAGTTTATGTTATTGGTGTTGGTAATCGTGGAGACTATAACCCTTATGTCCTAAAACAAATAGCCACAGAGACAAATGGTCAGTTTTTTGAAGCAGATAGTGTTGAGAGGCTAAAGAAGATATATGAAGTGATAAATAGACTAGAGAAGAGTGAGATAAAAGTAGACAAATATATTAAAAAGAGTCATTACTTTCAGTATCCTTTAGGTGCAGGACTTCTACTTATGCTTCTCTATTTTCTTGCTAGAAATAGGAGATTTTAATGGTATTTGATAACAGTGAATATTTATGGCTCTTACTACTCTTGCTCCCTTTAGGATTTTTTCTAAAGGAGAGTAAGCAGAGTTTAGAAGCCTATTTTGACCCCAAAATACTAAAGCAGATGAGACATAAAGATAGAACATTATCGAAAAAGGTTCGTAATATTCTGCTTATCTCATCTATGGCTTTAGGTATTGTGGCTTTAGCTCGACCTATTTTATATAATGGAGAGGTAAAGGTAGAGAGCAGTAGTATAGATGTTATGGTAGGGTTTGATATCTCTCATTCGATGTTTGCCCAAGATGTCTACCCCAACCGTTTTGAGTTTGCCAAGAGAAAGTTTGATGCCTTTTTGTCCAATATGAAAGAGAGCCGTATTGGAGTGATAGGGTTTAGCTCACAAGCTTTTCTTGTCTCTCCTTTGACAAAAGATATAGGCTCTTTAAAATTTTTGGTTAAAAATATGAGTTTTGAGAATATGAGTCTAAAGGGTACCGATATTCATTCAGCGTTAGAAGTGACCAGCAGACTCTTAGACAATCAAAAGAGAAAAGCACTACTACTCTTTACCGATGGTGGTGATAAAAAAGATTATAGTAAAGAGATAGCCTATGCCAAAGAGCATGGCATAGTGGTTTTTGTTTATGCGATAGGAACTCCAAAGGGTGGGGTGATAAAAGACGAAAATGGTGTTTTAAAAGACAATAAAGGTGATATTGTAGTAGTTAAGAGAAACGATAGCATTAAAGCTTTGGCGTTAGAGACAGGTGGAGCATACTTGAAACACAGTGTACAACAGCAGGATATTAAAGAGCTAAGTGACAATATAAAAAGCAAATTTAAAACCACGCAGAAAAAAGAGCATACCATAAGAGATACTCAAGAGCTGTTTATGTTTCCATTGCTTTTAGCGATGTTACTCTTTTTTGTATCGTTCTCCTCATTACCAAAAAAAAGAGTAAGAAAAAGAGTGAAAAAGAGAGGTAAAAAAGTATGATAAAACATGTAGGTTTGGTAACACCGAACAAAATAATAATATTACTGGTATCACCTCTTCTTTTGTCTGCTTCTCTACTAGATTTTAGAGAGCTAGACCAAGCAACTAAAGCAGTTTTAGAAGGTAACTATACAAAAGCTGTAGAAGCTTATGAACGTGTTGAAAAGAAGAGTGATGAGGTTATTTATGATGAAGCCAACAGTTACTATAAACTAAAAGAGTATAAAAAAGCCAAAGAGCTTTACTCCTCTATACAAAAGGAGTCTCTAGCTTTTAATAAATGGCACAACCTTGGAAATACTCATGCTCAATTAGGTGAGATAGATGAAGGAATAAAAGCTTATGAAGAGGCACTTAAAATAAAAGAGGATAAAGATACACGTTTTAACTTGGAACTGCTCAAAAAGAAGAAAAAAGAGCAAGAGAAGCAAAAGAAAGATAATAAAGATAAAAAGAAAGACGACAAAAAAGACGATAAAAATAAAAAGAAAGATAATAAAAAAGAAGACGAAAAAAAGAAGTCTGACGACCAAAAAGAGAAAAAATCAAAAGAAAAAAAAGAGAGTAAACAGTCAAAAGCCCAGAAGAAAAAGAGTAAAGAAGAGAAATTGAAAGAACAAGAGTTAAAGCGTCTTATGAAAAAGATGCAAAAAGGTAAAACACCTACGATGATGTATCAGATGGGTGATAATAAACAGCCAAGAAAGGATGATGATGTTAAACCATGGTAAAATATTTATTGCAGTATTACTAAGTTTTGGACTAGCATATGGAGCAGGTGTAAAAGCCACGGTGGATACAGTTGAAGTAGTCAAGGGTAACCCTGTCACACTACGCATAAAAGCCACAGGAGGCTCAGCTGCGTTCCCTCGTATTCTGATGGTCGACACAGCACCTGTTACAGGTACATCAACAAGTAGTAGCAGAAATCTCAGTATGGCAAATGGTTCAGTGACTTCTGAAGCCAGTACCACTAAAATCATTCAGTTTTTACCTGAACACGATATGACCATCCCTTCTTATACAGTAAATATCTCTGGGAAAAGGTATAAAACAGATCCCATAGACATTAAAGTGGTGAAGTCAAATGCTCCAACTTCAGCCAATGGAGGCTTGTTTAACCTTGCGATGAAAGCGAGTAAAACTAAAGTGCGTGTGGGTGAGTCCTTTATGGTAACGGTCTATTTCTCACTACGATCAGATGTAAGACTTTCACAGGAAGTACAGTATACACAGCCTGATTTGTCAGCATTTGTCGTCGCTGATGCGGGAGAACAAAAAGCATACTTAAAAGGTAACTACCAAGTACAAGAGGTACGTTACATCGTCACTGCACTCAAAGAAGGAAACTTTACTGTAAGTCCAGCACAAGCAAAAGTAGGGGTACCAGACAAAAGTAGAAGAGACATCTTTGGGATGACTTTTGGTACAAAATGGTATCAAACAGCCTCAAACAGCCTAGAGATAGAAGTACTTCCTCAGACCAAGGATGCTGACCTTATAGGTGTATTTAAGGTGACTAGTACCATAGATACACAAGATGTAAAAGCCAATAAACCTGTAAATCTTAGCATAAATATAGAGGGTAAAGGAAATTTAGAAAGTTTTGAGTTTCCTAAATATGAGATAGATGGAGTGACAGTCTACAGTGACGAAGCGAAGGTAGATACCAAGGTAGTAGATGGTGAACTCTATAGTATTTACAGTAAAAAGTTTGCGTTCATTTCTGATAGTGATTTTACTATTCCAGAGCGTACATTTACGATGTTAGATACCCAAACAGATGAACTCAAAACACTTAAAGTTGAGGGCTATGAGATTAAAGTTAAAGCTAGAGAAAGTGCTGGGGGTACTGCTAGTACCACTCAGGGTAAAGTACAGACACAATTGGCACAAGCCCAGCCAGCAAAAGAAGTGATAGTAGAGAAAAAAGTAGAAGTAAAAACAGTGGCATGGTGGATGCTAGCCTTGGCATTTTTGGCGGGTGTTGTAGCCATGTATCT
>JALXFN010000106.1 GCA_027068975.1 Campylobacteraceae bacterium
GGTGTACTCTTTGCCTACTATGTAGTAACACCGTTTGGGTTTCAGTTTCTTATTACCTTTGGGTCATTTCTCTATACACCACTCATTAACATTGAGGATTATGTAGGGTTCTTTACTAAAATTATGGCTGGGTTCGGACTAGCATTTGAACTTCCTGTAGTAGCCTATACTTTAGGAAAAATTGGACTTATTACTGACAAATCACTCAAAGATTTCTTTAAATATGCTGTTATTATTATCTTCATTTTAGCAGCACTTTTAACCCCACCTGATGTCTTAACGCAACTTCTTATGGCTGCACCGTTGATTATTTTATATGGTGTCTCAATTATTATTCTAAAATATGTAAACCCACATGTTGAAGAGGAAGAAGATGATGATGACGATGAAAATGAAGAAAAATCTCTTTTAGAGAATAAAAACTAAATGGAGATAGAACTTTTAACCAGTAGCTATGAGTATGAGCTTCCTGCTCACCTCATAGCTCAAACTCCTGTTCAGCCTCGTGACCATGCTAAATTGTTGGTTTATGACCGAGCAACTGATACTACCACCCATACCACTTTTAAACATCTTCTTAAGTTTCTACCTAAAGAGTGTGATGTTTTTCTCAACGATACCAAAGTGATAAAAGCACGAATATTTGGTAAAAAAATGGCAAATGAGCATGGGCAAGGTGGAGGGAAGGTAGAACTACTCTTTAACAAACCTCTTACAGCTCACAAATACTTAGTTATGATACGAGGTAAAGTACATCTAGGAACCCAACTCTTTTTTGACGATGAGTTGGTCGCAACGGTTATGAAACTCAATGATGATGGTTCTCGTGTGGTTACCTTTAAACATCAAGGGCAAGAGATACGCTTTGAGGAGTTAGTACAGGTTCTTGATAAGATAGGTCACATTCCCCTACCCCCTTACATGCATCGTGAAGATAACAAAGAGGATGAGACCAACTACCAAACACTTTTTGCCAAAAATGCAGGAGCAGTTGCAGCCCCTACAGCCTCTTTGCACTTTACACCTGAACTCTTTGAAGCACTAGAGAAGCGACATAAAACGCACAAAATTACTCTACATGTTGGAGCAGGAACCTTTAAACCTGTCGAAGCCGAAAAGATTCTTGACCACCCTATGCACTCTGAATATTTTGAGATTTCAAAAGAGAGTGCCGATGTCTTAAACTCCAAAAGAGATATTTTAGCCATAGGAACTACAGTAACTAGAACGGTAGAGTACTTTGCTAGAACAGCTCAAACTTTTGGAGAGTGTGACTTGTTTTTACACCCTCTCAACAGACCTCAACGAGTGACCCATCTTTTAACCAATTTTCATCTCCCTAAAAGTACCCTCATTATGTTGGTCTCTGCCTTTGTAGGACGAGAAAAAACCCTTGAACTCTACCATGAAGCCATAGAGAGAGAGTACCGTTTCTTCTCCTATGGTGATGCGATGTTAATAATTTAAGTTAAAATCCTAAGTTTAATGAACTATAATTCCAAAAAAATTAGAGGAGAGATTCATGAATAGACTCAAACTGTATTTAGAAGAGAACCAAGAAAATGAACTGCACCCCTCTGAGAT